>DASYDA010000430.1:0-26441 GCA_036499865.1 Dongiaceae bacterium
CCGTGATCGATGGTGAAGGCCATCGGCTTCGCATCCTCGGCGATCGCGGTGACGATGCCGCCTCCCGGCGCCGTCACCGGAATGTCGAGGGATTGGCCCGCCTTCAACGTCACCGGCAGGCCTTGCTGGAGGTCGATCGGCAGGCGGCGCAAAACGGCGCCCGCCTTCACGCCCGGCTGGTCGTTGAGATAAAGCGCATAGCGGAAATCGCTATCGAGCTGGAGCTTGGGAAACGTCACCGATGTTTCCTTCGCCTGATCGCCGCCGCCAGGGGTGGTACCAGGGGCGGCACCGGGGGCCGCATTGGCATCGGCGACACGGAGTGTCAGGATTCCCTTGCCGCCATTCTTGGGGCGTCCGGTCAGGATGTAATAGCCGGGCTCGAGCTTCCACGCATAACCGGAAAGCTGGAATTCCGGCGCCTTGTAATCGATGCCGAGATGGATCATCGGCTCGAAGCGGTATTCCGCCGTGGCGCCGCTGCCCGCGACCACATAGCTCCCCGCTTCGGTCACGTTGAAATAGACCGTGACGGGTTCCAACAGGTTGAAGCGGCGCGACCAGACCGCACCGGTCGCCAGTTCCGGCGCATTCGATTCAATGACCCGTTCCGGATATTCGATCCCCGCCTTGGTCAGGACGCCGGTCGCGTCGACATTGTCTTCCCCGAAGCCGGAATGGAGCGTGCTCAGCCAGTAATCACCGCTGCCCTTGAAGTCATATTCCCGGACCGATTGGAAATGCTGGAGGATATAGGGCTTGCCGGCCTCGCGCGTGACGGTGACCAGCTTGTAACCCTGGTCTTCGCTGGCATCGCTGATCTCGGCGACGGGCGGCAGCGTCTTTTTGGAAATCGCGCTGCGATCGCCGAGGTCGAAAGGCGTCTCCTCTTTATAATCGCCGACGGAAATCTCGGCGGCTTCCGCTTCCGGCAGCTCCAAGCGGAAGAAGTTGGCGCTGGCGGGCACGAGATAGCGGTCGATGCCGAAGGGGCTCGCCATGAAGGTCTGGCGCCCGGCATCGGCGATGATCGGGATGCCCATGCGCAGATGCAAAGGATGCGCGTCGGAAGTCTTGGCCCAGGTCTCGCCGGGACCGCCATAGGCCGAGAGCAGATAGAGCCCCGGTTCCAGCGTGGTGACGATCCGCCGGACCGCCAGCGGCTTCCCCGCTTCCGGCTCGATTTCGGCTTCTATCGGCGCGGCGTCCACCAGCCAGTTGCCGTCGCGCCAGAGCCGCAGATCGGCGAGGTTGCGCCCTGCCACCTCGATCGCCACCAGCCGGCGCTGGGTGATTTCCAGCCAATAGGAGCGCTGTTGATAGTCGTCCAGCGCGGCATCGATCCGCTTAATCTCGGGAAGACGCGGGATGTCCGGACCGTTCAACTCCGCGAAAGGATGCACAGAAAGAGCCGCCTGGCCGGAGCCTTTCTCGCTGGCATGGAGCAGGATCTTGTAATGGCCGCGATCCAGAAACGCATCGATCCGGCCATCGGCGGAGCCGGGTTCGCCTTGAGCCTCACTGGGGCCGGTCATCCGGTCGACCAGTTGCAAGGCCACGCCCTGCGCGCTTTTCACCGAGACCGAGTAGCGACCGAATTGGGCGATGGACAATATTGTGTCCTGCTCGCCGGTCGCCGGAAACTCCGTGCGCGCCAATCCCAGGGCCGTGGGAAGGCTTTCACTGACCGGCGCCGCTACGGGAACCGTCGGGTTCGCCACCGGCTGGTCGGATGCCTGTGGCGTGCCGGGCTGGCTGTTTTGCGCCAAGACAGGCAATTCATTGATGCGATCGCGATAAAGCGCGAGAAGGCAGGCACCCGCCTTCTGGGAATCGGACAGTTTCGCGCCAGTGGCCGTGGGAATGCCGCAAGCCGCGAAGCGAGACTTCAGCCAGACGCGTTGCCGGCTCAGGAAATCAGCGCGCGCATTCCCATCCAGGGATGACTGAAGGCGGCGATAGAGATCGGCCAGATCGGCATCCGCCTTGGCCAAGGTATCATCGCCGCAAATGAGGATTTCAATGGGTGCCTGCGCGGCGCCGCAATCGAAACTCGGGGTGGCGGCAAATGCCGTACCATGCCCCAGGGTCGCCAGCGCACAGACCTGTGCCGCCAACACCCACAACCTGCCCCGCCACGCCATTAAGTGACGCCTTCCCCGCCTCGGTCGAATCCAAAACGGATTCGATCGAATTCAAGCTTTACACGCGCAAGGTGTCAAAATAATGGCATGGCAGCAACAGCGATGGTGATGACGGCGATCATAGTAACGGTGGGCGGCCTAATGGATCATCGCCTGAACGGCGGCCCCCATCTTCTGGGTCGTCCCACTGCCGCCCAGGTCTGGCGTCAGATCGGTCTTGTTCGCGATAACGCTGTCGACGGCCTGGGCGATCTTCTCCGCCGCAGCAATCGCCTTGGGCTCGTTGCGGTGGCGGCCGAGCCAATCCAACAGCATCTGCCCCGACACGATCATCGCGTAAGGATTGGCGACGCCGCGCCCGGCGATGTCCGGGGCGGATCCATGAGTCGCCTGGGCCATGGCCCAGCGGCCACCGGCGCACAGGCCCGGCGCCATGCCGAGGCCGCCGACAAGCCCGGCCGCCTCGTCGGAGAGGATGTCGCCGAACATATTGGTGGTGACGATCACATCGAAGATTTGCGGCTTCATGGCGAGACGCATGGCGAAGGTATCCACCATGACCTCGTCGTAAGCCACATCCGGGAATTCCGCGGCGATCTTGCGACATTCCTCGGCGAACATGCCGCAGCCCAATTTGAAGACCGTGTTCTTGTGGACGGCGGTCAGCTTGCGGCGGCGGCTTTGCGCCAGTTCGAAAGCGGAGCGCGCGACTTTCGACGAGCCGTTGCGGGTGATGACGCGGATGGAGATCGTCATTTCCTCGCTCGGCCGAAACTCACCGGACCCTGCTACCACATTCCGATCCGGCTGAAAGCCCTCGTTGTTCTCACGCACGAGAACGAGATCCACGTCCTTATGGACGCTGGGCAGGTTCGGATAAGAACGCGCCGGACGGATATTGGCGAACAGATCGAAATGCTTGCGCAAGATCGGATGCGGGTTGATCGCTGCAGCGTGCTTGGGATAGGCCTGATGGCCGATCGGTCCCAATACCCAGCCATCGAGTTCGGTCAAACGGCCCAAAGTGTCGTCCGGCATCGTGGTGCCGAGTTCGTCGAACGCCTTGCGGCCGATCGGCATCCGGGTCCAGGCGATGTCGAGCCCGACCGCCTTCGCCGCCGTTTCCATGACATCGACGGTCACCGGTACGATCTCGTGACCGATGTCGTCACCGTTCAAAACGCCAATCTTGAGCATCATGATTATCCGACCACCGCTGCCTGAGTTCCGGTCGCCGTCTTTACGATGGAATGGAGATCGGCCAAGGATTCGACCTTCCAGGCCAGCCCGATCAGCTCGTCCGTGGCCGCGCGTCCGATGACACCTTCGGTCAGATGCCGGAACTTCGCCTCAAGCTCGGCGTCGCTCATCGGCCGCTCCAGGCTGCCGATTGCATGCGGCACATGCTTTTCCAGGACACGCCCGTCTTTCAGGGTGACGGTGAGGAAGACCTCGTCTTCGCGAATGCCTTTCTCCGCCGTCGCCGTGGTGCGCTCACGCAACGCGATCACCTGCGGATCGCGGACGGTGGCGTCCGAATATTCTTCCTCGCCCGCCGCTCCGTGGATGATGGCGGCCGCCGCGGAGTGATAGACGCTGAATTTGCCTTCCAAGCCGGTCTTCGGCGTCTTCTTCCCGGTCAGTTCCAGGACCAGCGGATGCACCCTGACGCTGATGCTCTCGATGTCGTCCGCCTTCAGCCCGTGCTCGTTGCGAAGCTGGACGCAGCCGTCGATGGTGGGATGGATGACGATGCCGCAGGCGAAGGGCTTGTAGGTGTTGAGCGCCGATTCGAAATGCTGGCCCAGGCCTTCGGTGATCTCGGCGAAGTTCCGCTGCGTCGACATCACATGCGCGAAACCGCGCGGCGCTTCCAGCACGCGGTCGGAACTGGTGAAGCCCTGCTCCGCCAGCAGTGCCGCGGTCAGCCCGTTCTGCGCCGCACGGCCGGGATGAAAGCTCTTGCACATGGTGCCGAACATTTCGCGGAAGCCGGAGGATTGCGTGCCGGCGATGCCGAACGCCCAGATCATCTTCTGTTCATCGAGCCCTATCAGCTTGCCGACCGCCGCCGCCGCGCCGAACACGCCCGCCGTGCCGGTGATATGCCAGCCGATATCATAATGCGCGGGATAAACGGAATTGCCGATCCGGCATTCAACCTCGATACCGAGGATGAAGGCATGCAGGAAATCCTTGCCGCTGACCGGACGATGCTCGGCAAGTGCCAGGATGGCCGCCGCCACCGGTCCGGCCGGATGGATGATCGTCTTCAGATGCGTGTCGTCGAAATCGAAGACATGGCCGGAGATTCCATTGAGGAGAGCCGCATTGAGGATATCGAGCCGGTCGCGCCGCCCGAGAACGCCCGCTTGCGGCTTCCCGGCGAAGGGACGGATCGCCGCCAAGGCGATGTCGAGCGTCGGGTGGATCGATCCGCCGACCGCGCAGCCAAGCCAGTTCAGAAAGGAACGGGCCGCCTCGCGCTTCACGTTGGCGGGAATATCCTGCGCCTTGGATTGCACCACATATCGTGCAAGCACGCGCGTCACTTCGGTCATTCAGCTTTCCTCTACAAGTTCAGAAGACCGGCCGTGTCGGCCGATCGGCTAGGGCATGAAGGTTCCGCCATTGGCGTGGATGGTCTGGCCGGTGATGAAACGGGCATTCGGTCCGGCGAGAAATTCAACAAGCGCGGCGATTTCTCCGGGCAACCCGCGACGGCCGATCAAGGGCTGATGTTGCGCGTGATGCAGCGGCGAGGCCGATGAGGCGGTGCCGCCGCGCACGGTGTCGATCATCCCGGGCACCACGCAATTGGCCGTAATGCCGTCTTTCGCGAATTCGTTGGCGAGGCCCCGCGTGAGACCCACCAATCCCGCTTTCGCCGCGACAACATGCGCGCGATTTGCAGCACCCGTATGGGCCGACATGCCGCCGATATTGATGATGCTCGCGGCATCCGACTTCAATAGATGGGGCAGCGCCGCCTGCGACATCAGGAACGCACCGTCGAGAATCACGCCGAGCACATTGCGCCATTCCGCGAAGCTCAGTTCCGCGAAAGGCGCTTCCTTGCGGATGGCCGCATTGTTCACCAGGCAATCGATGCGGCCGAAGGCGTCGATAGCCGTCTTGATCACCGCCTGGGCACCCTCCGGCGCGGTGACGTCGGCAAGCGCGACGACCGCGCGGCCGCCCGACTTGACGATTTCATCGGCGACGGCATCGGCTTCAGCGCGAGACTGCCGCGCATTGACCACCACAGCGGCGCCGGCAACCGCCAGCGCCGTCGCGATGGATCGGCCGATATTGCGGGCACTTCCCGTGACGATCGCCACACGCCCCGCCAAGTCCTTGGCCGACTCCTCGGTCAAGGCCTCGATCACTGGCGATACTCTGTCAAAGCGGAGAGATCGCGCGCGGTGAATACGGAGCGCGTCGTTTCAAGGAATTTGCGCGCCAAAGCATCGTCCCAACCGCCGTAGCGGGCATTGCCGAGGAACTTCTCCTCCAGCTCCGCGATCGGCAAAGGATCATGCGCGCCGCCGCGCATATGGCCCTGACGGATCTCCTTCGTGCTGCCATCCTTCAATGTCGCCTTGAGATGGCCCGTGAAGTTCTTCGGGTATTCGTCATTCGGGTTGATGCGATAGCGGATTTTGCGGGCAAGCTCGGTGACCTTGGGATCGGCCAATCTCTCCTCGGTGAACTGTGCAAAGCCGCACTTTCCGTCCAGGAAGCCGAGCGCCATGCAGACCGGCGTCGAGAACTTCGCGGCATAGGGCGTCTGCGGCGCGTGCTTCACCTCCAGCGGCTCCCAGAGACGATGCACCGTCCCTTCGCCGACGTCGCAGATGATCTCGGCGATCTCGCTCGCCTTCACACCGCTCTTGGCAAGGCCGATGGCGCAATCGATGAAAGGCTGCGTCATGGTTCCGCAGGCATAGGGCTTGAAGGCGATCTGGTCGATCACCCATTCCTTGCCGAAGCCTTCCAGCAAAGGCGCGAAGTCCGGCTGGCGCGACGGCGCGAAGGCCTTGAAGAAGCCATGCACGCCTTCGAACACCGTGCGCGGCCCGAGGAAGCCGCCACGGGCCATCAGAGCCGCGCGAATGCCGGCCTGCGCCGAGTTGCCGGCATGCATCCGCTTGGTCCAGGTGCCTTCGGCCAGATATTCGATGATGCCGGAAGCCATGCTGCCGGCGACGCCGAGCGCGGACACCAACTGATCGGCCGGCACGCCGAGCGCGGCGGCGATGCCGCCGGCGGCGGAAACCGCGCCGAGCACCCCCGTGGGATGGAAGCCCGCCGAGTGGATCGCCTTCGGCGCCACCAGCGACAGGCGGCACATCAGTTCCGCCCCGACCGCGATTCCCAGCAGCAGGCGATCGCCGGAAAGCTTCTCGCGCTCGCAGGCGGCCAACAGCGCCGGCACGATGACCGCGCCGGAATGGACCGGGCCGCCTTCGAAGGTGTCGTCGAAGTCCTCGCCATGGGCGGCGGTGCCGTTCAGTAAAGCCGCGTCATAGGCATCGAATGCGCCCTTGTGGCCGAAAGCGGTGACATTGCCGCCGTCATCCGTCGTTGCGAGCGCCGCCTTGACATAGGTCTCGCTGCGCGCCGCCACGGCAAGCCCGACGACATCCAGCAGCAGGCGCCGCGACATTTCCTTGGTCGTCTCCGGCAAGGCTGCCGGTTTCAAGGACCCTATCGTCGTGGCCAAACGTTCCGCGATAGAGGTCTCGCGGTTGATCTTGTTCATTGAGTCACCTTCGTAAGCTTGCGATTGGAGCGCAGTCCCGAGAAATGCCGGAACAGCGATCCCAGAATGAAGAGGGCTGCCACGCCGAGCAGGCCGGCGGAGATCGGGTCCTGCAGGAACGTCATGTAGTCGTCACCCGAAAGCACGAGCGCGCGGCGGAAGTTGGATTCCACCAGGAAGCCCAGCACCACCCCCAGGACCATGGGGAGGAAGGGGAAGCGGAAATACTTAAACGCATATCCCAACACACCGAAGGCGAGCGCGATAGCGATGTGGAATAGGCTGGTCTCGATGGCGTAGACACCGGAAACCACCAAAGCCAGGATGAAGGCCATCAGATAGGATTTCGGACGATTCACCAACCAGATCGCCGGCGGCATGAAGAGATAGCCGGCAACCAGCAAGGCGACGATGCTGACACCGAGACCGAGATAGAGATCGCGGACGATATCGGCATGCTGGACGAAAAGCATCGGCCCGGGGATCAGATCCTGGATCAGGAAGCCGCCCAGCAGCACCGCCGTCGAATTGGTGCCGGGAATACCGAGGCTGAGCAGCGGGATGAGCGCAGTCTTCGACACCGTCGTATTGGCGGTCTCGGGGGCGGCGATACCCTCCGGCGCGCCGTGACCGAATTCATCCCGGTGCGGCGACCAGCGGCGCGCCTCGTTATAGGCGAGGAACGCCGCCACGGTGCCGCCGGCGCCGGGCGTCACGCCCTCGATCATGCCGATGACGGCGCCGATCGCCTGGGACGGCCAGATGCGCTTCCACAAGGCCCGGGTGGGAAACTTGATGCGGACGCTGCCGGCATCGGTCTTCTCCCAGGCGGGTTCGCCGGCGCTGGTCATCAACTCGCTGATCGCATAGATGCCGATCAACACCAGGATCGGCGGGATACCGGACAAGAGGTCCGGGCTGCCGAAGGTGAAGCGGTTGAGCCCGGTGACGGGATCGGTGCCGATCGCGGCGACCATCAGGCCGAGCACGCCGGCGATCAGGCCCTTGACCAGGCTGTCGCCGGCCAGCGAGCCGATCACGCTGAGGCCGAGCATTCCCAGCGAGAAATACGATGTCGGATGAAACGACAAGGCGACGCGGGAGAGCGGCCCGGTGAGCAGCATCAGCATGATGAGGCCGAAAGTGCCGCCGATGATGCCGGAATAGAGCGATAGGCCGAGGGCGACACCGGCCTGCCCTTTCTGCTTCATGGCATAGCCATCGATCACCGTCGCCGCGGCGGCATTGCTGCCGGGGGTGCGGATGAGGATGGCCGGAATGGAGCCGCCGTATTCGGCGCCGAAATAAGTGGAGGCCAGCATGACCACCGCCGCCGAGGGGTTCATGCCATAGGTGAAGGGCAGGAGCAGCGCCATCGCGATCGAGGCCGAGATGCCCGGCATGGCGCCGCCGACGATGCCCCAGGCGACGCCAGCAAAGGCGGCAGGGACGATCGGCGTGGTGAACAGAAGCGAAATGATCGTGCTGATATCGGACATGCTGGCGACCTCAGAAGAATGACGGCCAAAGGCCGGCCGGCTCGTCGATTTCCAGCGTCTGGACGAAGATGCCCCAGAACACCAGAGCGCCGACGATGGCGATCAGCGGCAGCCAGCGGCCGCGCTTGCGTTCCTGGTACCAGGCCGTCGCGAAGATCAACAGGGCCAGCGAGACGACATAGCCCAGATAGGGCAGAACCAGCACATAGACGACGCCGATCACCAATATCCCGGCGGCACGGAGGGCCGACCGGACTTCCTGGCGCGGAGTTTTGAGGTTCGGCGCCGGCGCTTTCGCCTTCGTCGCGCTCATCGCCCCGCTCGCGGTCGTCGGGCGTCGCCGACGGGCATAGAGCGTTTGCAGAATGAGCAGGACGGACAGGATGCCCAGAGCGATCCCGTAGCTCTTCGGCATGCCGCCGGCACCCACGCTGTCGGCGAGCTGGCTGGCGGGGATCGCCGCCGCTGCCAGATAATAGACGACGGAGAATATGAGCAGAGAGACACCGGCCACGAGATCGCGGGTCATGTGCGCACCTGTTGGATAAAAAAACCCGGCGGCGGCGAAATCGCGCCGCCGGGTTCTCGCTATCGTTACTGAATGACGCCGGATTGCTTCAGGAAAGCCTCGGTGTCGCTGCCGAACTTGTCGATGAAGGGGACGTATTCGTCGTGCTTCATGAACTTCGGCTCCAATCCGTTCTCGGAATAGATCTTCTTATACTTCGGGTCCTCGAGGAGTTTGGGAATGGCGGCTTCCCAGGCGGCGATGACCGCCGGCGGGGTATCCTTCGGACCGGCGAGGCCGCGGAACTTGACCACCGCGACATCCACGCCCTGCTCCTTGGCCGTCGGCAGATCCGGGAACAGGCTGAGGCGCTCTTCGCCGATCACCGCCAGCATCCGGATCTTCTTGGCATCGAGCTGCGCGCGGATCTCGCCGATCTCGCCGACGCCGATATCGAGCGTGTGGTTTAGCACGCTGATCTGCATGTCGCCGCCGCCCTCGAAAGTGACGATCGAGGCGTTGACGCCGGTCTTCTGCTTGATCTGCTCCAGGACCTGGCGCTCGAGCGAGGCCGGGTTGGCCGCGCCCCATTTGCCGCGGCTCTGCTTCGCCGCGGCGATCACGTCCTGTAGCGATTTGAAGGGAGAGTCCGCCGCCGTGTACATGATCTCGGGATCGAGGAACACGTTCACCAGCGGCTCCATGTCCTTATAGGTCGCCTGGGGCTTGCTGAGCAGCGAGGTGTAGACGTAGGTCGGCGTGGTCGCGTAGAAGGCGCCGCCATCCGGCTTCTGCGAGGCGACGAAAGCCATCGCCTTGGCGCCGCTGCCGCCCGTCACGTTCTCCACCACCAGCGTCTTGTTATCGAGATAGGGCGTCAGATAGGGCAGCATTTCCCGGAGGAACACGTCGCTTCCACCGCCGGGGCTGGAATGGGTGACAAGCTTCACCACCTTCGCCGGATAATCTTGCGCCGCGGCATCGCCGATGCCGACCGCGGTAACCGTGGAAATAGCGACGGCGGCCCCAGCGGCCCACCCCAATAGCCTACGCATAGTCATTTCCTTCCCATGTTTGAAGACTGCCCGACCGTTCTATGCCGGCTCGGGATTTGATCGGGTTACCCCTTTTTTCGTCGCCTCCGGCTTTTCCCCGGCTTCCAGCGGCGCCAGCAGCATGCGGTGCTTGCCGTTCTGGACATGCTCGAAGGCCGCCTCGAAAGCGGCCAGGGGATCGCCCTTGCGCAAAGTGTCCGCGATCTTCCGGTGCTCGGAATTGGAGACGGAGAGCCCACCGCCGTGCAGAAGCCCGCGCGCGCGGAACAGATGCAGCTCCTTGATCAGGCGAAAATACTCATCGACCAGGCGCAGGTTGCCGGAGAATTCCAGAATCGATTCGTGGAACTTCAGATTGAGCGGATAATATTTGTCGAGCGACCGCGTCTCGGCCGCCGCTTCCATGCGCTCAAGCTGATCATCCAGCAGCGCCATCTGCTGCGGCGTAACCCGTGCTGCGGTCAGACGCGCGGCCAGCCCGAACAGGGTCGCGCGCACATCGTAGAGGTCTTCGGCTTCACGCTGACTGACCTGACGCACCAGCACGCCGCGATTGGGAATGAGTTCCAGCAGCCCCATTTTGGCGAGCGCCCGGCAGGCTTCCCGCACCGGGCCGCGGCTGACATTGAACCGCTCCGCCAGAGCCTTCTCATTCAGCCGCTGCCCACTCCGATAGGAGCCGGACAAAACCAGTTCCTCGATCTCATGCTGGAGGACGCTGGTCAGCGATTGCGATTTGAGAATTTCCAGGGCTTCAGCCATGGCCGGAATGTCTTCTGAAAACTGCAAAGTGTCAACACTTTACAATTTTGGTCACAGTTTCAAAATATTATGTATTTTATTCAATGGATTACTGTCGATGGCTTAATCGCTATCGAGCGCGAGCGGGCTTGCGCTGCGCCCTTCAAGCGTTGGCGATGACCGTCGATTGGCGGGAGAAATCCAGCCAGACGCGCCGGCCGGAATGGAACGGCTCGATGCTGGTCAACCCGGAAATGCTGGCGAGGATCGGCATCTCCCTGCCTTCGATCATCACATTCACAAAGGTGCGGTCGCCGAGATAGGTGGCGTTGGCGACCCGGCCAGAAACGGAGCCGGACTTCGCCATGCCCTCTTCCATCGCGATCCCGACCTGCTCGGGGCGGATCGCCAGTATCAGCTTGGTGCCGGGCGCGAGGTCCTCGCGCTGCTGGGCAATCTCCAGAACGCCCAAGGGACCAGCCTCGATGCGCAGCAAACTGCCGGAGACGCTTTCCAGTTTCCCCGGAAAAAGATTGATCGCGCCCACGAAGGATGCCACTTGGCGGCAGCTCGGGCGGCGATAGAGAACGGCGGGGCTCGCCACCTGCAGCACCTTTCCGGCATCCATCACGGCGATACGATCCGACATGGCGAAGGCCTCGTCCTGGTCATGCGTGACGAAGACGAAGGTGATGCCGACTTGGCGCTGCAGGCCGCGCAATTCGAGCTGCATGGCCTCGCGGAGCTTCTTGTCGAGGGCGGAAAGCGGCTCGTCCAGCAGCAGCACTTTCGGCCGCTTCGCCAAGGCGCGAGCAAGCGCGACGCGCTGCCGCTGGCCGCCGGAAAGCTGATCGGGCTTGCGCCGCTCGAAGCCTTCGAGGCGCACCAAAGCGAGAGCCTCGTCCACGCGCCGGTCGAACTCGGCCTTGGCGAGGCCTTCCCGGCGGAGGCCGTAGCCGATATTGGTCCGCACATCGAGATGCGGGAACAGCGCGTAGGACTGGAACACCATATTGGTCGGTCGGCGTTCCGGCGGCATGGCGGTCACGTCCACATCGCCGATCGCGATGCGGCCACGGCTCGGCGATTCGAAACCGGCCAGCATCCGCAGCAGGGTTGTCTTTCCACAGCCGGAGGGACCCAGCAAGGAGAAGAACTCGCCGCCGGAGATTTCCAGGCTGACATCGTCCACCGCGCGGAAGCCAGCGAATTCCTTCACCAGGTTCTCGACACGGACGCCCTGGTTGACCTCACCTGCCAAGCTCATGCGGGCTTCCTTTCATGCTTACCCATGTTGCGCAGCCGCTCGGCCAGGGTCACCAGCAGGAACGACGAGAGAAGGATCAGCGAGGCAAGCGCCAGCACGCTCGGCAGTTTCTGCGGAAAGCGGAGCTGCGCCCACATATAGACCGGAAGCGTCGCCTGGGAGCCGGAGAGGAAGAACGACAGCACGAATTCGTCGAAGGAGATCGTGAAGGTCATCAACAGGCTTGAGAGCACGCCGGGCAAGGCGATCGGCAGGATGATTCGGAAGAAGGTGGAGACCGGCCCCTCTCCCAAATCGCGCGAGGCTTCCTCCAGGCTGCGGTCGAAGCCTTCGAAGCGCGACATCATGACGGCGAGCGAGAACGGCAGGCAGAGGATCATATGGCCCACCGCGACTGTCATCAGCGAGGGCTTGACGCCGAGCGCGCCGGCGACGATCAGCAAAGAGACACCGAGGATCAGGCCCGGAACCACCAGCGGCAGCATCATGAAGCCGAAGATCGGGCGGCTGCCGGGAATGCGGTAGCGGCTGAGCGCCCAGCCGCTGGCGACGCCGAGCGCCGTTGCGACGACGGCGACCGAGACCGCCACCCGAAGGCTCGCGAACAAGGCCATGATCAACTGGTCGTCATTGGCCAGCTCCCGGTACCAGCGGAAGGTGAGGCCCTTGAACGGAAAGGCGATGATGGTGGAATCGTTCAGCGAGAAGATCGGCAGCAGCAGCACCGGCCCATAGAGGAACAGCAGGAACAGGGCCGCATAGAGATAGAGGCCCCAAGGCCGTTTCCGTGCGGCGACGGCTGTCGTCATGCCGCGGCCCTCCGGAAGCGCGTGAGGCCGCTCTGCAGCGCTATCGCGAGCACGGTGACGATCACCATCACCACCGTCGAGAGCGCGGCACCCATCGGCCAATTGTTGGCGCGGCCGAACTGCCCCTGGATGACATTGCCGATCAGCGTCCCCGACGTGCCGCCCACCATGGCCGGCGTCACGTAATCTCCCACGGTGGGGATGAAGACCAGGAGGGCGCCGGAAATGACGCCCGGGATTGAGAGCGGCAGGATCACGCGCAGGAAGCGGTGAAACGCGCCATCGCCGAGATCCGCCGCCGCCTCGCTGAGCGCGGGATCGATCTTCGACAGGCTGACATAGATCGGCAGCATCACGAAAGGCAGCCAGGCATGGGTCAGCGTGATGACCACCGCCAGCGAATTGTACAGCAGGATATCGAGCGGCTGGGTGATCAATCCGAGATCGATCAGGCCGGAATTGATGAGGCCCTCATAGCCGAGGATCACCTTCCAGGCGAAGGTGCGCAGCAGATAGCTGGTCCAGAACGGCACCGCGACCAGCACCAGCCAGGTCGTCCGATGCTTCCCGCCATGGAAAGCGATGAAATAGGCCATCGGATAGGCGAGCACCACCGTTGCCACCGTGGCCGACAGGCTGACGCCGATGCTGCGCAGCATCAGCTTGCCGTAAAGCGGGCGGCTGAAGAGCTGGACGTAGTTGGCGAGGGTCGGCGTGTGGTCGATGGTGATGTAGTTCTGGGTCCAGAAGCTGTAGGCGATCAGTAGGGCGATGGGGACGCCGACGCCAGCGATCATCACCAGCAAAGCGGGAGAGAGCAAGGCAAGACCCGGGAGCCAGGCCGGGCGCCGCGACGGACGCTCAATTTCGGCGCTTTGCGGCGACGCCGGCATTCCATCATGCGGCCGCAAATCTTCCCGATTGGCGCCGCGTCCGACACGGCGATAGGTTCCGGTGAGGCTTGACCACATCATTTGGCGGCCGCTCCAGGCATTGGCCAGCAGACGAAAACCACGATATCGCGGTCTCGGCTGGCCCCGCAACGCCAGGCCGGCCATCCGCCCGAGGATCGCCTGCTTGCGCTCGACCTGATGCGGCTGCATCCGGCCGAGATCCCCGGCCGTGATCGGCGCGGTCACGACGCTGCCAGCCGCTTCCATTTCCCGCAACAGCCGGTCGCCTTTCTCCGTGCGGGAGATGATGGAGTTCCAGCCGTCATGCTCGGCGAAGGCATAGCCGTCGACGCCGATCCAGGCATCGCCGCAGGCGATATCCGCCTGCTCGCCGGTGCCGTCGGGGCAGATCTTGCAGCGGAACTGGATTTCCTGGTTGAGCTCCTCGGACCAGGTCTCATCATAGGTCTGGCGGAAGACCCGCCCGTCCTTCGCCTCGATATGGGTGGCTCCCGGGCAGCCATGGCCGCGATAGCGCAAGGTTTTCAAATCATCCGGCTGCAATCCGTATTTGCCGACAATGCTTTCGGAAATGCGCAGGCTGGAGACGCCCGCGCAGAAGAAAGCGACGACCAGGCGGATCAGCCGCGCCGCCCGTTCATCTTCCCGCATAAGGTTGCGGATGCCGGCGATGTCGCAGGGCTTGCCGATCACCGCGAAAGGGAGATCGAGCGCGAGCAGGTCGCCGATGGTTTCCAGCGGCGCCGCGGGACCGTAGCGCGCGCTGGCGCCCTCGACGATCGCCGCACGGTCACGGCTGGTTTGGATCCGCGCGCGCAAAGGCGCATCCGTATCCGCGGCGACATGCAGGATGAAATCGACCTGTTTGGTCTGGAGTAGAAAGTTGGCAATGGCCGAGATCGTGCCGCCGGACGAGGCGCGAAAGCGCATCTCTTCGTCGGTCGCATGGCCTTTCAGCAACCGGTGATAAGGACCCCAGGCTTCGTCGATATGCGGCGCATCGCCGCCACCTACATGGAGGTGGTTGCCGGGGCAGAGCCGCAGCAGCCGGTCTTCTTCGGATCGATCATACGCTTGCACCGGGCGGGGCCGCAGGAACCCATCCTGCGTCATTGTGAGTTTGACGGTTTCCGGCGCAAGTCCGGCGCACAATCCGCAACCCGTACAAAGGCCGAAGGCGGCCACTTCGGTCAGCGAATGCGGGCGGCTCACGAATGCGGACTCTGCTTCAGGAACTGGCCGCGGCCATAGCGGTTGGAGACCCACCCGCGATCCCAGGCAACCTCGCCGCGCGAGAGAGTCATCACCGGCCAGGCCGCGACTTCGCGCCCTTCATAGGGCGTGTAGTCGCAGCCGTCGTGAAGATCGTCATGGCGGATCGTGACCGGCTTGCGCGTATCCCAGAGCGCCAGATCGGCATCGGCGCCGGGAACCAGCGTGCCCTTGCGCGGATAGAGACCATAGGTGCGCGCGGGATTGGTCGCCGTCAGCGCCACGAATTCCTGCAGGCGGAGGCGACCTTTCGCGACACCCTGGTCGTAAAGAAGCGGCAGGCGTGTCTCCAGGCCGGGAACGCCGGGCGGCACATGGCGGAAATCGAGGCGATCCCCCTTGCCCGCGCTCTGGCTGCGCTTGCCGTCGGGGCCTTCGAAACGATAGGGGCAATGGTCGGAGGAGAGAAGCTGGAAGGTGCCGAGCTTCACGCCAGACCACAGCCGATCGGCATTGTCGCCACCGCGCGGCGGCGGCGAGCACATATATTTCGCCGGCTCCCAGCCGTGATCGTGGAAATGCGCGGCGTGATCGATGAGATATTGCGGACAGGTCTCCGCCATGGCGGTAATGCCGCGATGCCGCGCCCATTCGACCTGCTCCATCGCCTCGGCCGAAGAGACGTGGACCAGCATGACGCGGGCGCCGGTGATCTCGGCGAGGGCGATCGCGCGATGCGTCGCCTCGCGCTCGACGATGGCCGGGGCGGAGCTCTGGAAATCGGCAAGACCGGTGCGGCCTTCGGCCTCCAGCCGCTGGGTGATCCAATGGATGCAATGGCCGTTCTCGGCATGGACCATGACGGTGCCGTCATGGCGATGCACCGTCTCCATAACGTCCAGGATCTTCTCGTCGTCCAGCATATAGCCGGGATAGGTCATGAAGACCTTGAAGGAGCGGTAGCCATCCGCCATCAGCGCCGGCATCTCCTGCCCGAGCACAGCCTGGGAAACATCGGAGAGGATGATGTGGAAGGCGTAATCGATCAGCGCCTTGCCCTCGGCACGCCCATGATAGTCGGTGACGGCGTCGCGCAGGCTGCGGCCGGCGAGCTGATTCGCGAAAGAAACGATGGTCGTAGTGCCGCCGCAGGCCGCCGAGCGCGTCGCCGAAGCGAAATCGTCGGCCAGGGTCGCGTTGAGATAGGCCGGCTCGTCCACATGACAATGGGCATCGACGCCGCCCGGCAGCACCAGCAGGTCGGTCGCATCGATCTCCTTTTCCGCTTTGCCGATATCCGCGCCGATCACCGCCACCCGTCCGCCGGCAATGCCGATATCCGCCTGAAACGTGTCGGAGGCGGTGGCGACGGTGCCGTTGCGGATGGCGAGGTCGAGACCCATCAGACCGCCTCGTTGAAGAGGAGATCGGTATAGGTGTCGCGGCGGCGCAGGATGTCGTAGGCGCCGTCCATCGCGATGAGGCCGACTTCGGGGCGCAACCGCCCGTTATTCGGCGTGAACTGGTCCAAAGTGTAGGCGCCCACATCGAGGAAGGCGACGAGATCGCCGGGCGCGGTCGAAGCCGCCAGATGCCGGTTTCGCGGCAGGCGGATCAGCAGGGTCTCCAGCAGATCGCGTTGCGCGGCGAATTCGGGCGCGGCTTTCGCCAGCCGCTCGACGGTCTGCTCGCCATCGACGTCGAAGAACGCATCGCCGTTGTCGCAGAGCGGGCCGACGACGCGGAAGGGCTGCGTCGCCTCGTCGAGCTTGTTGGCGGTCAAGGCGTGGTAATACCATTTGTAGGTATAGGACTCGACCAGCAGGTTGTAGCCGGCATCGAGATAAAGCCAACGCCCGTTGCTGCGCTCCTTGGTGTTCTCCACGCGGCTCAGCATGACCGCGCTGTCGCCCACCAGCCGGCGGCCGGGTTCGACGATGATCTCGACCTCAGGCCCCAGTTTCTCCAGCAGGATCGGCATCACCTTTTTGGCGATGTCCTCGAAATCGATGCCGGGGCAGAAGATGTCGCCCTGCGGTGAATGATTGGCGCCGCGCATATACATCAGCGGAAAGCCGCCGCCGATATTGAGATGCTGCAGCGGATGGCCGAGATGCCGCTGGATCTCGCCGAAAATCTCGCAAAGCCGGTTGGCCGCCAGCGCGTAAGGCGCGGTATCGACGATCTGCGAGCCGATATGGCCGTGGAGCCCGGTTACCGTCACAGCGTCCGGCGCGGCGCGCACCATATCGAGGGCGCTATTCAGCTCGCTCTGCCGGATGCCGAATTTGGTGCCTTCGGAGCCGGTGCGGTTGCCCGGCGAAGTCGGGCTCTCGACTTCCGGCACCACGCGCAACGCGATATTCGCGCGCAAGCCCATCGATCGCGCGACCTCGATCACCCGGGAGAGCTCAAACAGGCTGTCGATATTGATCGCCTTGATCGCCGGAGAAAGCGCCGCGCGCAATTCCTCGGCGGATTTGGAGACGCCGTTGAAAACGATGTCCTCCGGCGCGAAGCCGGCCATGCGGGCGCGGAACAGCTCGCCGCCGGAATTGACCTCGATCGACAGCCCCTCCGCCTTGACGAAGCGCAAGATCTTTATGGCGGAGAGCGCCTTGCTGGCATAGGCAATGGTGACGCGTGGATGCTGCGTCTCGAAGGCCTGCCGCATCCGACGCGCCGTCTCGACGATGCGCCGCGCGGAATAGACGTAGAGCGGCGTCCCGCGCTGTTCGGCGAGAACCGTCAAATCATGGCCGTCCATCCAGAGTCGGCCGTTGCGATTCTCAAGGAAGCCTTGAATCTGCCAAGGTGCGCTCACGGCGTCACTTCTCCTCCGGCGGGAGGACCGCGCCGGCGCGCTCGGTGATCAGCTTGTAATGCTCCGGACGGCGGTGGGCGGCGAAGTTGAAGATGTCTTCGCGATAGGGCTTCGCGAAATCGAGGTCGCATTTCCGCACCACCAATTCGTCGCCCATGGTGGCGCATTGCGCGACGATTTCGCCGGAAGGCGCAATGATGCAGGTCTGGCCGATCATGTTGAAGCCTTCCTCGAAGCCGGCCTTGGCGACGCCGACCACCCAGGTCGCGTTCTGATAGGCGCCGGACTGCATAACGAGGTGGTTGTGGAAGGGTTCCAGCGCATCGAGCTCGTAAGGATCGCCGAGACCGACCGGGGAATTGTAGCCGAGCAGGATCATCTCGACGCCCTGCAACCCCATGACGCGATAGGTCTCCGGCCAGCGGCGGTCGTTGCAGATGCACATGCCGAAGATGCCGCCGAAGGCACGCCAGACCTGGAAGCCGAGATCGCCCACTTCGAAGAACTTCTTTTCCAGATGCTGGCCCGGCCGGTCCATGACGTCGGCATGACCCGGCAGATGCACCTTGCGGTACTTGCCGATGATCTTGCCGGTCTTGTCCACCAGGATCGAGGTGTTGAAGCGGCGCTTTCGGTTGCCCTCGATGACCAGCTCCGCATAACCAAGGGAGAAGCCGATGCCGAGCTTCGCCGCTTCCTCGAACAGGATCTTAGTTTCCGGTCCCGGCATTTCGGTCTCGTAGAAGCTGTCGATCTCAGCCTCATCCTCCAGCGACCAGCGGGGGAAGAACGTGGTCAGCGCCATTTCCGGAAAGGCGACCACGTCGCAACGCATGAAATGCGCCTCGCGCATCAATGCAAGAAGGCGCTTGACGACCTCGCGGCGGGTCTCGTTGCGCGCGATCGGCCCAAGCTGCGCGGCGCCGACGATGACGATGCGGGACATAGATCTATCTCTCCATGAAAACGAGTTGCGGCTTCGGCCGCGGCGATGATCCGCCACGGCCGAAGATCGCTCAGCTTGTCAGCCGCCGGCCTTGATGTCTTCCCACATATCGGTCAGGCGCTTCCTTTGCGCATCCGACATAGGCCCGAGCAGATTGCCATGGGCCAGGAATTCACTGGGATCGCCGCCGAGGCCGAGAGCCTCGAGATCCGCCTTCGGCACCAGCTTCAGGGCCGCGCTGTTGGCATGGCCGTAACCGAAATTCTCCACCAGGTTCTTTCCGGATTCCGGCGCTTCCAGCGCGTTGATGAAGTCGTAGACTTCCTGCTGCGGCGCGGTCGCGGACTTCAGATAGGCGAAGCCGCAGAGCCAGGTGACCAGCTTCTCCTTGGGCTGCAGCATGAAATTGATCGGCACGTTCTGCTTCTTCAGGTTCTTGAAGCTGTTCGGCCAGCCCCAAGCAATCTCGACCTCGCCCGAGGCCATGGCCTGTTCGAGCTGTGCGGGATCGGTCCAGATGAAGCGGGCATTGTCGCGCAAGGCCCGGAATTCCGTTTCGATCTTCGGATAATCCGCGTCTTGCAACTCCAGCGGCTTCTGGATGCCGGCGAGGACCGCCGCCAATTGGTAGATCTCGTCGAAAGCATCCGGGAAGGCGGTCTTGCCCTTGTATTTCGGATCGACCATCACTTCGAGGGTCTGCTCCGGCATTTGCACCTTATCGGTGCGATAGAGCACGGAAGAGGCGCCCCATTCCCAGGGGATCAGCCATTGCTTGCCGTCGATCTTCAGTGCCGGGGCATCACGCAGAGCGGGGATGAGATCGTTCCAGCTTGCGATCTTGGAGGTGTCGATCGGCTGCAACAGCCCGGCATCCTTCCATTTCTTCACATCGTGGATGCAGGGATGCGCGACATCGGCCGTGAAGCCGGCCTGCAATTTGGCAAAGGCCTCGTCGGTGCCGCTGTAGAAGGTGAATTTCGGCCCGCTGCCGTATTTGTCCGTATAGGGCTTGCGGAAGGACGGATCGTCATAGCCGCCCCAGGTGAAATAGCTGAGTGTGGAGGTCTCCGCCGCTACCGTGGTGGCCAGCGCCGCGGTCGCGGCCAGGGCGGCCAGACCTACCGCCCATCGACGGTGTTTCCATCGATAATTCTTGCTCATGATGCCTCTCCTGTTAGATAAGCCATTGGAATTTATTATTTAATTGCGAACTCTAGGGTGTGGTTTTCGCACCCGCAAACGACTAATCTGCAGCCATTGACCCAAATTCTATTGTGGCTCCATTGGGCGAAATCGTTATGCGGCAGATCGGCAATCTCAACTGGATACGAAGCTTCGAAGCCTCGGCGCGGCATTTAAGTTTCACGGAAGCGGCGCGTGAGCTGAACATGACCCAGGCCGGGGTGAGCCAGCATGTCCGCCTGCTGGAATTCGGCCTGCAGCAAGCCCTCTTCCACCGCCTGCCGCGCGGGCTGCAACTGACCGATGCGGGCGAGGCCTATCTCCATGTGGTGCGCGAGAGTTTCGAGCGCCTGGCTTTCGGCACCAACGAGATTTTCGGTGAAGGCGTCCAGGGCCTGGTCACGATCCGCACCAATGTGGCCTTCGCGACGCATTGGCTGGCCGAGCGCCTTCCTGCGTTTTTCACGCTGCATCCGGAAGTCTCGCTGCGGCTGCTGGCCGCCGTTCATGGACTCGACACGGTCTGGGACGGCGTCGATTTCGAGATCCGCTATGAAGGCGTGCATGCCAACGGGTTATCGGCGACGCCGCTGATGCCCGACCGGCTGTTCCCGGTCTGCCATCCCTCGCTGCTGCCGATGCTGAGAAAGCCCGAGGACCTCTTGAAGCAGCGGCTCCTGCATGTGATGGGCAACAATCACGGCTGGACCGAATGGTTTCACGCCGCGAAGACCCTCGCCGGCGAGGCACCACATGTTATGCAGACCGACACCTCGGCCATCGCCCTGGAACTCGCGGCGAACGGCGCCGGCGTCGCGCTCGGCCACAGCTCGCTGGTCAGCCGGATGATGGCGGAAGGACGGCTTGCAATGCCTTTCGACATCACGATCGAAACCAAGGCCGTCTTCTATATGGTCATGCCGAGCGACCGGAAGCTTCGGCCCGCTGCACAGATCTTCTGCGATTGGTTGCGCCATGTGGTCGATCCATTCCACTCGGCGCAGGCTTCCACGCCGTCGAACCTCATGGCAAATACGGAATAGAACCCGTCCCATTTGTAAATCCGATATCAACGCGTCGAAAAATTCCATTTGTAAATTCATAATCCGCGTGTGAAGTTTCCGCGGCAGCCGTGTTTCGGATCGCGGATGCACCAATGGCAAACCCATAGCGTGAAGGCGTCAGCCTCGACGCCGACGCGGTCCGTCAACAGGCGCTGACTCCATGAGCGAAGCTCTTCGTCCATCCACTCCACCGAGCGATCACGAGGCTGATATCCTCGTCATCGGTGGTGGAATCGCGGGAGCGAGCGCCGCCTTCGAGCTTGCCGCCTTCGCCAAAGTCATCGTGCTCGAACGCGAGAGCCAATGCGGCTATCACGCGACCGGACGTTCGGCGGCGAGCTTCACGGAGAACTACGGAACCCCGCTGATCCGGCGGCTGGCCATCGCGAGCCGCCCCTTCTTCGAATCTCCGCCGGCGGGATTCAGCGAGCATCCGCTGGTTCTGCCCCGCGGCATGATCACCATCGCGCGCGAAGACCAGCTCGGCGTTCTCGACGAACAACTTCGCCGCGGGCGCGACCTGGTCCCGTCGATGCATGCCATCACGCCGCGCGAAGCGATTGCGCGCGTTCCGGTGCTTCGCCCCGATTATGTCGCGGGAGCCTTCGTCGAGCCGGATTCACGGGAAGTCGACGTCAACGGCCTTTACCAGGGTTTCCTGAAGCAGGCCCGTCTGCGGGGCGTGCGCATCCTGACCGATGCCGGCGTGGAGGGCATGACACATCGCGGCGGGCGGTGGATCGTCGAAACGTCGCGAGGCAAATTCGCGGCGCCGATTCTCGTCAATGCGGCGGGCGCCTGGGCCGACCAGGTGGCCGTCATCGCCGGCGTTACGCCGGTGGGGCTGACGCCGAAACGCCGTACCGCGTTCAACATCGATGTACCCGGCGTCACGGTCACCGGCTGGCCGCTCATCAACGATGTCGGCGAGGCCTTCTATTTCAAGCCGGATGCCGGTCGCCTCTTCGTCTCCCCCGCCGATGCGACGCCCTCCGAGCCGGTGGACGCATATCCCGAGGACATCGACATCGCGACAGGCGTGGAGCGCCTCGAAAGTGCGACGACCATCTCCGTGCAGCGCATTGCACATAGCTGGGCGGGCTTACGCACCTTCGCCGAGGACGGCTCGCCGGTCATCGGCGCGGACGAAACGGCAGAAGGATTCTTCTGGCTCGCGGGCCAAGGCGGCTATGGCATCAAGACCTCGCCGGCCCTCTCGCGCGCTTGCGCCGAGCTGATCCGCCACAGACGCCTGCCGGACGATCTCCAGCGGCTGGGCATCAATCAGACTGATCTCGCTCCGGCTCGATTCCGGACGCCCTCTCCCATAACTCTAGCAGGATGACATCATGACCATTGAACGGCTGGAAAACGGCCCGCGCTTCTGCCGCGTTCTTAAACACGGGAACACCGTCTATATCGCCGGCATGACCGCCGATGATCTCACCGGCGACACCACCGCGCAGACCAAGGAGATCCTGGCCAAGATCGACCGCTATCTCGCGATGGCCGGCTCCGACAAGAGCAAGCTCCTCAGCACTCAGATTTGGCTCCGCGACATCGCCGACTTCGAGAAGATGAACAAGGCGTGGGACGCCTGGATCGATAAGCAAGCCATGCCGGTGCGGGCGACCGTGGAAGCGCACCTCGCGGGCGAGAACTACCGCGTCGAGATCATGGTGACCGCTGCGGTCTGAACGCGTCGTACAGAATCAACAATCGAGTAACAAACAGGGAAGGTGAATTTCTATGCCCAAGTCCGAACATGTCCTGGTCGCGAAACTCAAGGACCAGCTCAATAGCGGCGCGATGAATCGCCGCGAATTCGTCCGCTTTGCGTCTCTGCTCGGCGTGGCTGCCGGTTCCGCCTATGCGATGGCGGGCATGTCAGGCCCAGCCATGGCGGCCGACAACATGCCGTTTCCCCCGGCCGATCCCAATGCGAAGGCCGGCGGCAAACTGCGGATCGGCCAGCGCGTCGCCAAGATGGAAGATCCCGCGACCTATAGCTGGAACGAGATGTCGAACCAGTCCCGGCCGGTGATCGAATATCTGACCATGCTCGGACCGGACAACATCATTCGGCCGATGCTGATCGAATCCTGGCAACCCTCCGACGACCTGAAGACCTGGACCTTCAACGTCCGCAAGGGTGTGATGTGGCACAACGGCGAAGAGCTGACCGCCGATCACGTCGCCTGGAACATCCTGCGTTGGACGGATTCCGCCACCGGATCATCGGTGCTCGGTCTCTCGACCTTCGCGGCGCTCGCCACATCGACCGGCGAGAAGGGCGCCAACGGCAAGCCGGTCCGCAAGCCGACCAAGGGCGCGGTCGAAGTCGTCGACAAGCATACCCTCAAGCTGCATCTCGCCAACGCGGTGCTCTCCGTCGCCGAGGATTGCGCGGAATACACCACCCTGATCGTGCATCCTTCGTTCAAAGCCCCCTTCGCCGAGAACCCGATCGGCACCGGTCCGTTCACGGTGGCCGAGCTCAAGGTCGGCGAGCGCTGCATCCTGAAGCGCATCAACAAGACGACGGACGGCAAGGACTTCAAGTATTGGGGCGGCGACACCTATCTCGACGAAATCCACTTCTACAATTTCGAGGAAGACAACGTGACGGCGGCGGTTGCCTCCGGCACCGTCGATGCCATCTACGAGCTCAGCGTGGACCAGATCGAGCTGGCGAACTCGATCGAGGGCGCGGAAGTTCTCTCGGTCGATTCGGCGAACACCCTGTGCTGCCGCATGCAGGTCGATCACAAGCCCTTCGACGATATCCGCGTCCGCAAGGCGATCATCAAGGGAGTCGACAACGCAGCGGTGAAGGCGTTGGTCTTCCCGGATGGCGGCGAACCGTCCTACAATTTCCATGTCAGCCCGGTGCATCCGGAATACTTCCCGTTGCCGCCGCTGCAGCGCGACGTGGAAGGCGCCAAGGCTTTGCTCAAGGAAGCCGGGTATGAGAAGGGCCTCGACGTTACCATCGATGTCGGCAATACCGACGGACCGTGGCACCAAGCGATCTGCGAGGCGATCCGCGACCAGCTCAAGGATATCGGCGTCAACCTCAACGTGAACGTCATGCCGGTGACCAAGTTCTGGGACATCTGGGATAAGACGCCGTTCGGCGCCACTTCTTGGGACCACCGCCCCCTCGGCACCATGGTCCTCGCCCAGGCCTACCGCACCGGCGTGCCATGGAACGAGACCCATTACAGCGATCCGGAATACGACAAGGCCCTGGCCGAAGCCGAAGCCACGATCGATGTGACCAAGCGCAAGGCCATGATGCAGAAGCTGGAGCAGATGCTCCAGGATGCCGCGGTGATGATCGAACCGCTGTGGCGGCCGGTCTACATCCTGACCACCAAGAAGGTGCATGGTTATAAGCCGCATCCTTCCCGGCAGATGCAGATCACCAAAGTCTGGATGGACGCCTGATCCGCGCGCTCCTCTCAGATCACCGGCATAGTGAATCCCGCCGCGTCGTGCTATCGACGCGGCGGGAGAATGAAGCTGCATGCTGAAACTGATTATCCGCCGCCTGGCGCAAATGCTCTTGATCATGGCGGTGATCTCGCTGGTCCTGTTCGCGATTTTCGACAGCGACCAGTACAAGAAGCGGATCGCCCTCTCCGAGTTGGGCGGCTTCGGCGTGGCCACTCTCTCCGACGCCGATTACCAGGGATGGCTGGAGAAGAAAGGGCTGAACAAGCCCTTTGTGGATCGCTACGGCGATTGGCTGGTCAATATCGCGCACGGCAATTTCGGCCATTCTCTGGAAAAGGATACCGATGTTGGCCCTCTGCTGGCCGGCAGCTTGTGGAACACCGCAATCCTGGCCTTCTGGGTTTTTGCGATTATGATTCCGGTTTCGCTCATTCTCGGGGTGCTGGCCGGCATGGACGAAGGCGCGTGGCTGGACCGCGTCATCTCGGTCATCTCGGTGGTTTCGACGTCGATACCGCAGATCGCCGTCGCTGTGCTCCTCACCACTTTTCTCGGCTTGCGGCTCGCTTGGGTGCCTACCAAATCCGCCATGGTCGATGGCTTCGATTTCCGGCAATTGATCCTGCCGGTCCTGACCCTCGTCATTTACGATGTCGGCTATATGGCCAGAATGACCCGCGCCTCCATGGCTGAGGTCATGACTTCGCATTTCGTCCGCACGGCGGTGCTGAAGGGAATCCCTTATAAGCGCGTCATCCTGCGGCATGCCTTGCCCAATGCCCTCATCGTCCCCTTCACGCTGGTCTTCCTGCAGCTGAACTGGCTGCTTTCGGAGATCGTGGTCATCGAGGTCTTCTTTCAATATCGCGGCTTCGGCCGCATGCTCTATGACGCGGCGATCTTCGGCGATATCGCCGTGGTGCAGGCGGCGGCCTTGGTCGCGGTCGCGGTCGCGGTCACATCGCAATTGCTGTCCGACGTCGGCTATGTGCTGCTCAATCCGCGGGTGAGATTCGCATGACGAACATCGCCGCGCCGCAGATCGCCGCCTGGTTGCCTTCACCGATCGCACGGTTGTCGACGCTGAAGCGGGTGGCGATCCTGCTGGCATTGATCTATCTCCCCCTCTGCGCCTACGTCATGTTCGGCAAACAAATTGGCGTGCTAAAACCCTATGTGCTGATCCCCGCAATTCCCGCTGTCGTAGCTCTTTACGCGATGGCGCTGTACTCCTGGCGGGAATCGTGGATCGCCATTGTCGGATCGACGCTGGTTTTCTTCTGGCTTCTCGTCGCGGTAACCGCACCCTATCTCCCAATCCTGGATCCCAACCGGCCGATCGCGCTTTACGTCCAGCCGGGCAGCATCAAGAACGGCATTCATTTTTGGCTAGGAACGGATATGCGCGGTCGCGATATCCTCTCGCGCACCCTTTGGGGCTGCCAACGGGTGCTGGTCTGGGGTATCACCGCCACGGCAATCGCCTATATCGTGGGCGCCGCCTGCGGCTTGGCCGCGGGCTATCTCGGCGGCTGGTGGGACGAGGCTGTCTCGTTCGCGAGCAATGTCTTGCTCTCGTTCCCGGCCATGGTGATGTTCATTCTGGTTCTGAACTATTTCGGCCAGAGCGGATTCAACATCGTGGTCGCGGTGACGATCTCTTCAGCGCCAGCCATCATGCGGATCGTGCGCGGTCTCACCCTCGATGCCAAGACCCGTGACTACATCGCCGCGGCGCAGACGCGCGGCGAACACCCGACCTGGATCATGGTCGCCGAGATCCTGCCCAATGTGCGGGGGCCGATCATCGTCGATTCCTGCCTGCGGCTTGGCTACACCACCGTGGCGATCACCACGCTCACCTTCCTTGGCCTTGGTCTCCAGCCTCCCGATCCGGACTGGGGTCTGATGATCAAGGAAGCCGCCTCATCCGCTTTGTTGTGGAAACTGGCTTACATGATGATCGTGCCGTCGATCGCCGTGTCGAGCCTTATCCTCGGCTTCAACCTGATGGCCGACGGCCTTCGGGAAATGAGCTTGAGGGACTGA
>DASYDA010000431.1:0-6522 GCA_036499865.1 Dongiaceae bacterium
TGATGCAGCGAATTCGCGACCGCTTTCCGGTGGCCGGCGCTCCAAAAATATGAACCAAGTGGCTGATCCAGCGCCAGTTTTGTCCCCCCTCACAAAATCTTGACAGGATTCTTCCATATTGTCGCGCGGTGATCGGGCTGCCGGCACGTTGAATCATCGCAAGGAACCTTAACTTTATGGGTACCACCATGTCCGTTTCGATTGGGTATAAAACCGCAAGGTTGGTTGCCGCGATCTCGCTGATGATCGCACCGCTCTGTGCGCTTTCCGGCAGCGCTTCGGCGCAATCCGACCAGGATCCGCCCGATGACGTGGCGCGCCTGGCCGAGATCTCCGGCACGGTTTCCTACCATGAACCGAACTCCCAGGACTGGCAGGCGGCGACCGCCAACTATCCGCTGGCGCCCGGCGCCGGTGTCTGGACCGAACCGCGTTCGCACGCGGCGGTCGATCTCGGCGGCGCGCGGATCCATATCGACGGCTCCAGCGAGCTCGAAATATCCGCGATCGGCCCGCAGGCGGTCCAGGTTTCCGTGCCGCAAGGTGCCGCTTTCCTGCATGTCTATCCGGGTGTCACCGGCCAGACTTTCGAGATCGACACGCCGCATGGCGCGGCCCGTATCTCCCAACCCGGCCAATATGAAGTGGTGGCCGGCGACGATCAGCACCCGATGACCGTGTCGGTGCTGGAGGGCGCGGCCCAGGTCGCCGGGCAGACCGCCAATCTCACGCTCCAGGCGGGTCAGCGCGGCAGCATCAATCCCGACAACACCTCCGGCACCGATGCCGCGCAATCGGATGATTTCATCCGTACGGTGCAGGCAGACGAGCAGCCCTATACCCAGCCCCAGGCCGTCGCCCAGACCGAGCAATATGTGGCGCCGAGCGTGCCGGGCTATCAGGATCTGGCGCGTTACGGGCAATGGCAGCAGAACCCGACTTACGGCGCCGTCTGGACGCCGCAGCAGGTTGCCGCCGATTGGGCGCCGTATCGCGACGGCCATTGGGCCTATGTGGCGCCGTGGGGCTGGACCTGGGTCGATGACGCGCCTTGGGGCTTCACGCCGTTCCATTACGGTCGCTGGGTTCAGGTCGGCAACCGCTGGGGCTGGACGCCCGGCCAGCGAGTCGAGCGCCCGGTTTATGCGCCGGCCTTGGTGACCTTCTTCGGCGATGTCGGAGCCGCCGCGGTGAGCCTTTCCGTGGGCTGGGTGCCGCTGGCGCCGGAAGAGGTCTACGTGCCGCCTTACCGGCACAGCGACCGCTATATCCAGGCGATCAACATTACCAACGTTCGCGACCGCACGAAGATCGTCAACATCACGAAGAACACGACGATCATCAATTACAACGACTACCGCAATCACGGCGGCGCGACGATGGTGTCCCGCGATGTGCTCGTCAATTCACGCCCGGTGGGCCATGCCTTCGGCAAGCCGTCGAACGCCCAATCGCAACAGGAATGGGCGCATGCCAAGTCCATCAACGATGCGCAGATCGGATCGCGCCCGAATAATTTCGGCCGACCGGCGAACGGGCCGAAGATCACGGTCGTGCAGAACGGCAAGATGGCAGGCCGCACCGTTTATCAATATCCGAACGGCGAAACCCGAACGCAGCCGAAATCGGAGACCCAAAAGCCCCAGTCTCAATCTCAATGGAACAAGAATGCAGCCGCGAAGCCGCCGCTGCCCAAATATCAGAATGGCAAGCCGCAGGGCAGCTTCTCGCAGACGAACAACGCGAGCAGCAAAGGCAATCAGCCGAAATGGAAGGCCCAGCCGCCCAAGCCGGCCTACGTACCGAACACCAACAAGAACAATAGCGGGCAGCCGGTGATTCCGCCCGTCAACGGCACGAAGGCGAAGCCGGACGCGACCCATCAGGTGCAGGTGAACGGAAAGCCGTCATTCAATCCGAACGCCCAGGGCAATGGTCAGGCGGGCGCACCCAAGCCTACGAACCAGAAACCGAACGTGATCTATCCACCGGTGCAGGGGAAATCCAACACCCAGCAGAAGCCGGCCGCGCATACGACGACGCCGAACAATCCGAAGTTCACCAAGACGACTCCCTCGGACGCCCAGTTCAAATCGCAGGCTTACCAGCAGAACAACCAGAAGCAATCGCAAAGGCCGCAATTCACCAACAAGCAGACCGGGGCCAAACCGATCGTGGTCCAGCCGAATACCGCCAAGAACCAGCCGGTGAAGACTCAGGCGCCCAAGGTTCAGCAGCAGCCCAAACCCCAGCAGCAACCCAAGGCGCAGGCGAAGCCGCAAATCAACCAGCCGAGCGGGCAGCCCTGCGGCGGCAAGCAGACCGCTTGCGGCAGCCAGGTTAAATAAGGAGCGGTCGTCTGTCTCAGGCGCTGCGGCCGGGAACCTTCACCCGGATGCGATAGAGCGAGGTGGAGGCGGTGATGAAGAGGCTCCGCAGGTCGGGATCGCCCCAATTGAAGTTGGCGGTGTATTCCGGCACGCGGATGACCCCGAGGCATCGGGCGGCCGGGTTGAAGACATGAATGCCGCCGGGGCCGCAGCAATAAAGATTGCCGGCGCTGTCGATCTTCATTCCGTCCGGCGCGCCCGGCTCTTGGCCGACCGTCTCGGCCCAGATCCGGCTGTTGGTCAACGCTCCATTTTCGGCGACGTCGAAGACCCGGATATGCTGGCGTTCGGTGTCGTTGACGAAAAGCTGCCTCTCGTCCAGCGAGAAGCAGAGCCCGTTCGGTTGGGTGAAGTCATCCGCCAGCAAGGTGAGTTTGCGGCTTTCGGGATCGGCGCGGTAGACGCCGCGAAACGCCAGGACCGGCTCGCGCGGCAGGCCGTAGAATTCGGCACGGCCGTATGTAGGATCGGTGAAATAGATCCCGCCATCCGATTTCACGACGATGTCGTTGGGACTGTTCAGTTCCTTGCCATCGTGATGACTCGCAATGGCCGTGAGCGATCCGTCGCTTTCGGTGCGGGTGACGCGGCTGGTGGCATGCTCGCAGGCCAGCAGCCGCCCCTGACGGTCCCAGGCCAGTCCGTTTGACATGTTCGAGGGATCGCGGAAAGGATGGATACCATCCTTGGCTGACCATCGGCGAATCCTATTGCCCGGCATATCGCTGAACAGAAGATAGTGGTCCCGGGCGTGCCAGAGCGGCCCTTCGGTGAACAGAAAACCGCTGCCGAGTTGCTCAAACGAAACAGCATCGCCGACCACATCGCGGAAGCCGGCATCCCTGATCTCTACGCTCATCGAACGGCTATCACTTTTTCTTGGATTTGGCGCTCTACTTGGCGGCTTTCCTGATATCGGCGACGCTGTCGCCCCCGACATACCAGTCATCGGTTTCGACATCCTCGAACACGACCCAGATAGCCTGCTTGGGCAATTGGGCGACTTCGCTGATCGTTTCCGTGATTCGGCGGGACATCTCGTCCTTCCGTTCCTTGGAATGTCCCTTCAGAATCTGGATGTTGACGAATGGCATAACGGCTCCTCCCGGGTCAGCAATGCACGATGTTCTTTGCCGGCAGTATGCGGTAAAGAGTTTCCCGGATCAATAGACGCAACTGTAGGTATGGAAATAAATACTGAAAATTCAATATGTTGGTTGGATATTCCCCGGAGATTTCGAAGGGACGGGCGGATTTCGCTTATGCCTTTCGGACAATTGAGCTTTTGGGTTTTTCGAGTATTATCCGCGCCGCGTTCGCGGGCCGCAGGAGTCTGGCCGCGAAAAATCAGGAGATTTGATGGCGAAAGAAGATCTGATCGAGTTCTCGGGCACTGTTACCGAGTTGCTGCCGAACGCGATGTTTCGGGTGAAGCTCGACAATGAGCATGAAGTGCTTGCGCATACCTCCGGCAAAATGCGCAAGAATCGTATCCGCGTGCTGGCCGGCGACCGTGTGAATGTGGAAATGACGCCCTACGATCTCACCAAGGGCCGCATCACATTCCGATTCAAGTAATCGCTTCCTTACCGCAGAACCGGCCAAGGATCGGCCTCCCATGACCGCCGGAAATTCAAAGGGTGAAAATCCAAAAGGGTTTTCGCCGGCGGGAATTTCGCCTGCTTCGGGAGAACTGGTCCTGGCATCGGCTTCACCGCGCCGGCTCGATCTGCTGCGGCAGATCGAGGTTACGCCGGTTGAAGTCGATCCCGCGGATATCGATGAGCAACCGCGCGGCGGGGAGTTGCCGCCCGAATACGCGCGGCGTGTCGCCACCGACAAATTGGCGGCGGTCGCCGGCAAGCATCCCGGTCGTTATGTGCTGGCGGCGGATACGGTGGTCGCCTGCGGGCGACGCATTCTGCCGAAGGCCGAGGATGAAGCGGCGGCCCGCAAATGCCTCGACCTGTTGAGCGGACGGCGGCATCGCGTGCTTGGTGCCATCGTGATCGTCGCGCCTGACGGGCGGCGCGCCGAGCGGCTGGTGACCACGGGCGTCACGATGAAGCGCCTTTCGATTTCAGAAATCGACGGTTACCTGCGCAGCGGCGAATGGCGCGGCAAGGCCGGCGGCTATGCGATCCAGGGGCGGGCGGCCGCCTTCGTTCGCGCGATCTCCGGCTCCTATTCCAATGTGGTCGGGCTTTCGCTCTATGATGTTTCAGCCATGCTTGCCGGCCTCGGCTTTCGACGGGACCATGACTGAGCGGATATTTATTTCGCTCGGCCCCGATCGCGCCGAGTTGTTCCGCTGGTCCGGCGAGCGATTGGTGCAGGCGCTCCGCGAGCGGGAAGGCGAGACCGGGCCGGTCGGCGCGATCTATCTCGGCCGCGTGACGAAGCTCGAACGCAGCCTCAACGCCGCCTTCGTCGAAATCGGCCTGGAGCAACCGGGGCTTCTGCCGCTGAAGAAGCACGACACGCTTTCCGAAGGCGACAGCCTTCCCGTGCTGGTGAAGCGCGGCGCACGCGAGGAAAAGGGCGTTCGGCTTGCCCGTGCCGCTCTTCCCGCGATCAAGGAAAAGAATGCGCCGGCGCTGCTGAGGCCGGCTCCTATGCTCTGGCAGACCGCGCTCAAAGCCCTGGCGCCGGAACGGATTGGCGAAATCCACTGCGACCGCCGCGGCGATCTGGAGCGGGTGACCAACTGGTGCCGCTCCCAAGCGCCGGAACTCGCCTCCAAGGCGCGGCACTCGCCGCGCCGGGATTGGGAGCCCGATATTTCCGCAGCAGAGGAAGAAGTGAGTGCTGCGCTGCAGGAAACTGTTCAACTCTCCGGCGGCGGCCAGTTGCTCATCGAACCGGTCCGCACCCTGACTGCAATCGACGTGAACACGGCCGATGCCAGTGCCCGGCGCGGCAATGACCGCGGCGGCATGGATCAGACGGCCTTGGCGGTCAACTTGGCCGCGGCGCGCGAAATCCCCATCCAACTCGCTTTGCGCAACCTCGGCGGCGTGATCGTCATTGATTTCATCGATATCGAAAACCGCAGCAAGCGGGATCAGGTGGTTGAGGCGCTCCGCGAGGCGGTGATCGTCGATCCAGCCATCGATTGGGTAGGAAACATGTCGCGGCTGGGCCTGGTCGAGCTGAAACGCCGCCGTGGCGGCCTGTCGCTTGTCGAGATGTGGAAAAGCGCCTCGTGAGCGGCGCGAATCCGGCCACGGGCAAGGGCAAGTGCCCGATCTGCGGTAAGCCGGTTTCCCCCGATTTTAGGCCGTTTTGCTCGACCCGTTGCAAGCAGGTCGATCTCAATCGTTGGTTCAGCGAATCCTATCGGGTGCCGGAAAAGCCGGGCGAAGAAGAGCCGGTGGCGGGGCCGGGAGGCGGAGACGACGAGGAATAGCGGCTAAGTTCCCGTTTTTCCGCGATTTTGAGTTTCGGCCGGCGCTGTTTGGAAGGCTGGACAAGCCGTGACAGATTCACTAAAAAGCCGCGATCCAATCAGGGCCGCTCTGGCCCGCCGCCGGGAGAACCAACCTCCAATCCGGCCGGATGCCCAGGTAGCTCAGTTGGTAGAGCACGTGACTGAAAATCACGGTGTCGGTGGTTCAATTCCGCCCCTGGGCACCATTTCCCTCACTCCGCGACGGTGGTCGATACCGGTACTTGAGAAGCGGCTACGCGCCTGAGTTGCGGCTCAGGCGCGTGGCTTCCGATACTTTAAGCCGGCTCCAGCAATGCTTCTTCCGACACCTCGGTGACCCACGGTGTTTCGTCGAGGGTCTGCATCATGGCGGCGCGGCACATCCAGGCGATATTGATCTTGAGATCCTTCTCTTCCGCCTCCGGATAGTGGTTGACCCAGGTCGGCCCCATGGCGGCATGGCGGAAGCCGTAGCGGTCGGCCACGGAACGGGCCCTCTCGCGGCCGCGGAGCAATTCATCGACGACGATACAGAAGCTGTAATCCGGGTCTTCGGTCCCCAGGATAAGGGCATAGCAGGCGCGGGTGAGATAAGAGAGCAGGTCCGAACCGTTAAGGCCACTCGCCGGCGCGATGTCCGGATTGAGCCAGAAGCCGCCCATGTACCAGGCATTGCCGCGGATGGCATAGGCCGCCTTCGGG
>DASYDA010000432.1:0-7718 GCA_036499865.1 Dongiaceae bacterium
CCTGGTCCGTCGCCATCACGCTATCCAAAGTCCTCGCTTCGCCAAAGACAAGCAATGTCCCATACGCAACAGCCAGCATATAGCGGGCACCCTATATTGGTCCATCATTTGCTTTCCGAAGAGCGCTTCCTGATGGACGAACACCGGCTCGGTCATGGCCGCCCGCCAAGGGAAAACGACCGGCTGCAAGTTGTGGCAGTTTCGCCAAGTCTGACAACGGTTTATCCGGACCGGGAAATCCGACGGGACGGCCGTCTGCGCTCCGCACGTCACGTCGATGCCGCCTTCGCCTCGTTGCAGGAGCTGGGAGTCGAGATTCTTTCCGGCCGCCCGGCGACATCGGGGCCGGAAGCCGATAGTCTCCCACGGGCCAATGGCGACGACCGGGCGGTTCCGATGGGGCCGCTCCGGAGGCTATTGGCCAGATCACGCGGTTGACGGTATTCGTTAAGAGAACACGACCATAAAGGGGTAGAGGAATGGCTAAGGCATATGACGCGATCGTGATTGGCGCCGGGGTCATCGGCGCATCGGTTGCGCTGGCTCTGGCACGGAAGGGACGGAGCGTCCTTTCCATCGACAAGCTTCCGGCGGCGGGCTACGGCTCGACCTCGGGCTCCTGCGCGATCATCCGGCCGTTCTATTCCACCGTGGATGGCTCGGCGCTGGCCTATGAAAGCCACTTCTATTGGATGGAATGGGAGAAATTCCTGGGCGCGGCCGATGAGCGCGGCTTCGCACGCTACGTCAACTGCGGCAGCTTCGTGGTGAAATGCGCGCGCAACAAGTATCTTGAGCCCATCCTGAAGGTCATGAAGGAGATCGGCTGTCCATATCGCGAACTCCAACCAGAGGACGTGAAGAAGAAGCTGCCCTTCGTCTTCATGGAATCCTTCGATCCGCCGCGGCGTCCGGAGGATCCGGAATTCTCGCACTCCAATGGCCAGAAGCTGCCGGGGGTGGTGCACTTCACGACCAGCGGCTATGTCAACGACCCGCAGCTCGCCGCGCATAATCTGCAGGTCGCCGCGGAGGCCGCGGGCGCCGCCTTCAAGTTCAACGCGGAGATCACCGAGATTCTGAAGAAGAACGGCCGCGTCGCCGGCGTTCGCTTGAAATCGGGCGAAGAGATCGCAGCGCCGGTGGTGGTGAATGTCGGTGGGCCCCATTCCTTCAAGATCAACCGCATGGCGGATGTCGAAGGCGGCATGAATATCAAGACCAAGGCGCTGCGCCATGAAGTGGCGCATGTCCCCTCGCCCGAAGGCTTCGACTACGAGCACAATGGCCTGCACTTCTCCGACCAGGACACGTCCTGCTACGCCCGTCCGGAGATCGGCAACCACATCCTGATCGGCAGCGAGGATCCGGAATGCGACACCAAGGAATGGGTCGATCCGGACAACTTCAATCGCGAGTTCACGGAGCAGTGGCGCGTCCAGGTGATGCGCATGGCGCAGCGTTTCACCACCCTGCCCATTCCCAACAAGATGAAGGGCCTGGTCGATCTCTATGACGTCTCCGACGACTGGATCCCGATCTACGACAAATCGAGCTTGCCCGGCTTCTATATGGCGGTCGGCACCAGCGGCAACCAGTTCAAGAACGCGCCGATCGTTGGCGAGATGATGACCGATCTCATCACCGCCTGCGAGGACGGCCGCGACCACGACAAGGACCCGGTGCCGTTTCATCTGAAACATATCGACCGCACCATCAACTTGGGCTTCTATTCGCGCCTGCGCAAACCGGATTCGCGCAGCAGCTTCTCGGTGCTCGGGTAGTGGCAAGCGTCATGGATAAGGCCCCCGCCGCCGCGAAGGCTTCCAGTCAATGGGCTTTCAGCGGCGTCCTCGCCCCCGCGCTCACGCCGTTCAAGGCGAATCTGCAGCCCGACCGCGAGACCTTCGTCACGTTCTGCCAATGGCTGCTCGATCAAGGCGCCAACGGCCTGGCGGTGTTCGGCACCACCAGCGAGGCGAACTCGCTGTCGCTTGCCGAACGGATGTCCCTGCTGGAATATCTGGTCGCGAACAAGATTCCCGGCCGCGTGCTGATGCCGGGCACCGGCGCCTGCAACATCCCCGAAGCCGTGCAATTGACCAAAGGCGCGCTCGATGTCGGCGCCGGCGGCGTGCTCGTGCTGCCGCCGTTCTACTACAAGAACGCGCCCGAGGACGGCATCTACGCCTATTACGCAGCGCTCATCGAAAAGATCGGGCGCAAGGATCTGCGGCTCTTCCTCTATCATATCCCGCAGATGTCCGGCGTCCCCATCACGCCAAGTCTGATCGAGCGGCTCCTGAAATCCTACGGCGAGGTGATCGCCGGCCTCAAGGACAGCTCCGGCGTCTGGGACAACATCGCGCTGCTGATGCGCGAGTTCCCGCAGATGGCGCTGTTCCCCGCTTCCGAGAAATTCCTGCTGCCCGCGTTGAAAGGTGGTGCCGCCGGCTGCATCAGCGCCACGGCGAATTTCCAGGTCGGCAATATCCGCAAGCTGATCGACACACCGGACGGCGAAGCGCGCACCAAACTCGATGCCGAGGTCAGCCGCGTCCGCTCGGTGTTCGAGAAGGTTCCGCTGGTCCCAGCGCTCAAGGCCGCCGCCGCGAGTCAATTCAAACGCGATTCCTGGCGCATCGTCCGTCCGCCGCTTGTCGAGTTCCCCGCCGATAAGCGGGCGGAACTGCTGGGCGCGCTCGGACTCACCGCACACTGAAGATATGTCGATAGGAAGTTTTTGAGCATGGAAAGTCACGCGAGAGTCGTCGTCATCGGCGGCGGCGTCACCGGCTGCGCGATCCTCTATCATCTCGCCAAGGCGGGTTGGCGCGATGTCATCCTGCTGGAGCGCAAGGAGTTGACCGCGGGCTCCACCTGGCATGCCGCCGGCAGCCTCTTCGCGCTGACCAGCCCGGCCAGCGCCGCCGTGCTGCAGAAATACACGATCGAGCTCTACCCGAAGCTCGAGGCCGAAAGCGGCCAGTCCTGCGGCTATCACCCGGTGGGCGGCATCCATCTCGCCAGGACCGACGACCAGCTCACGGCGCTGCACATGCTGCACAGCCGCGGCAAGCGGAACGGCATCGAATCCGAGTTCATCTCCATCGATGAAGCGAAACGCCTGGCGCCAATTCTCAATCCAGCCGGCCTGAAGGCGGTTCTCTATGAGCCGATCAAGGGCTATTGCGACCCCGCCAGCGTGACCCAGGCCTATGCCAAGGCCGCCCGCGACATGGGCGCCAAGATCTATCGGGAGACGCCGGTCACCGGCACGAAGCCCACAGCCAAGGGCGGCTGGATCGTAAGCACGCCGCAAGGCGATATCGCGACCGATTACATCGTGAACGCCGCCGGCCTCTGGGCGCGCGAAGTCGCGGCACTGGCCGGCATCTCTTTGCCGCTGCAGCCGGTCGAGCACCATTACATGGTGACGGAGACGATCCCGGAGATCGCCGAGATGGGCCGTGAAGTCCCCAACATCTCCGAGCCGAGCGGCGGCTATTACTGCCGCCAGGAAGGCAAAGGCCTCCTGCTCGGCGCTTACGAAAGCAAATGCGTCCATTGGGCGGAAAACGGTACGCCGCTCGATTTCGGTCATGAACTGCTGCCCGACGATCTCGGGCGCATCGAGGCCAATCTGGCCCGTGCGGTGCAGGCTCTCCCCTGCCTCGAGACCGCGGGCATCAAGCGCGTGATCAACGGCCCGATGATCTTCTCGCCGGATCTCGGGCCCCTGCTCGGGCCATATCCGGGATTGAAGGGTTATTTCTGCGCCTGCGGCGTCATGAGCGGCTTCAACCAGGGCGGCGGTATCGGCAAGGTGATCTCCGAATGGATCATCGAAGGCGAACCGAGCCTCGACGTCTTCTTCTGGGATGTGGCGCGCTTCGGCGACTGGGCCGGCAAGCGCTTCACCCGCGAGCGCACCAAGTTCTTCTACGAGCACCGCACCGACATCGTCTATCCGTTCCAGGAATTCGACGCGGGACGTCCAATCCGCACTTTCCCGATCCACGACCGCCTGAAAGATCAAGGCGCGGTCTTCGGTCTCAATTTCGGCTTCGAATATCCGCTCTGGTTCGCCCGCAAGGGTGAGAAGGCGGAGGACCGTTACGGCTATAACCGCGGCAACTGGTTCGATGCCGTCGGCGAGGAATGCCGCGCCATCCGCGACGGCGTCGGCATGCTCGAGATCTCGACCTTCGCGAAATACGAAGTCACGGGCAAGGGCGTCGCCGGCTGGCTCGATCATCTGCTCGCCAACCGGATGCCGAAAAGCGCCGGCAAGACCGTGCTGTCGCCGATGCTGAGCGCCAAAGGCCGGCTGATCGGCGACTTCACGGTGACCCGCCTCGGCGAGGAGCGATTCATCATGCTCGGCTCGGGTCCGATGCAACGCTATCACATGCGCTGGTTCGCGCAGAATCTTCCCGCCGACGGATCGATCCGCATCGATAACATCACCGCGAGCCATTGTGGCCTGCATATCGCCGGTCCCGCGGCGCGGGAATTGCTGCAAGCGGTCGCGGATGACGGCGATGTCGGCGGCAATGCCTTCCCCTTCCTCTCGGCGCGGGAAATGGCGGTCGGCGCCTGTCCGAAGGCGGTCGTGGTTCGCGTCTCCTTCACCGGCGAACTCGGCTATGAGATCTATGTTCCCGCCGAATACGAGCGCGTCGTCTTCGACGAGTTGATGGCGCGCGGCAAGTCCCTCGGCCTGCGCCTCGTCGGCTCGCGGGCGCTGCTGTCGCTGCGGGTCGAGAAGGGATTTCCGAGCTGGGGCGTCGATCTTTCGCCGGATTACAGCCCCTACGAACCCGGGCTCGGCCGCTTCGTGAAGCTCGACAAGCCGGATTTCATCGGCAAGGCGGCCGCAGAAGCGGTCTCAAAACAACCGCCGAAGGAAAAGCTCACGACCTTCGTCATCGAGGCCAACGGGGTCGATTGCTTCGGCGGCGAGGCGATCTATCGCAGCGGCGAGCTGGCCGGCTATGTCACCTCGGGCGCTTACGGGCATTACGTTCGCGAAAGCCTCGCGCTCGGCTATGTGAAGCCGCAATATTTCGAAGACGGCGCGGCCTTCGAGGTGGAAGTGCTCGGCAAGCGTCGCCCAGCGATCCTCTCGCAGCACGCGCGCTTCGATCCCGAAGGAACCCGCATGCGCGGCTGAACTGGTAAAGGCTGATTCGACATGGTTGCATCCGATATCGAGAATTCCCGCCCGACCCGCAGACCAAGACGGTCGCGCGAGAATAAACAAATCGGCATGTCCCTGGTCGGCACGCCGCCGCTGCGCAACAACCTGAAGCCGCTCGAGATCCTGAGCCAGGACCAGCTCATGGCGATCCATGAGGCCTCGCTCCATCTCCTGGAGACGATCGGCATCGAGTTCATGGGCGCCGCCGCGCGGGACAAGTTCCGCAAGGCCGGGGCCAGCGTCGACGATTCCACCGGATTGGTGAAGATCCCCCGCGAAGTCGTGCAGCACGCCCTGGAGACGGCGCCGGCTCGCTTCGTCCTGAATTCACGCAATCCGGCGCGGCAGGTCCATGCAGGCGACAATTACGTCTCCTTCGGCTTGGTCGCCGGCCCGCCGAATGTGCATGACCGGATCAATGGGCGTCGGTCCGGCAACTACAAGGACTATATCTCCCTCATCAAGCTGGCCCACAGCTTCGACATCATCCATTTCATCGGCAATCAGCCGACCGCGCCCGTCGAGATGCCCGCCAATACCCGGCATCTCGACTGCTACCTGGCGAACGTGACCTATTCCGACCGTGTGTTCCATTGCAGCGCGATCGGCCGCAACCGGGCTTTGGACGGCATCGACATCATGGCGATCTCCCGCGGCAAGACGCGGGAAGATATCCTGAACGAACCTTCAGTCCTCACCATCATCTCGGTCAATTCTCCGCGCCGCTTCGACGAAGCCATGAGCGACGGGTTGATGGCCATGTCCGAGCACGGCCAGGCCGTCGTCGTGACGCCGTTCACTCTGATGGGCGCCATGACACCGGTCTCGCTGGCGGCGGCCTTGACCCAGCAGAACGCCGAGGCGCTCTCCGGCATCGTCTTGACGCAATTGACGCGGCCCGGCGCGCCGGTGGTCTATGGTGCCTTCACCTCGAATGTGGACATGCGGAGCGGCGCGCCGGCCTTCGGCACGCCGGAGAATGCCCGCGCCACTCTGGCAGCGGGCCAGCTCGCCCGCCTCTACAAGCTGCCCTATCGCGCGAGCAATTCCAGCGCCAGCAACGTGGTCGATGCCCAGGCGGCCTATGAATCGCAGATGTCGATCTGGTCGGCGGTGATGGGCCACGCGAATTTCGTCTATCACGGCGCCGGATGGATGGAAGGCGGCCTCACCGCCTCCTTCGAAAAGGTGATCCTCGACGTCGAGATGCTGCAGATGATGGCCACCACCATCGCACCAGTCCCCGTCAACGCGAAGGAAATCGCTGAGGGATTGGAGGCGATCGCGAATGTGCCGACCGGCGGTCATTTCTTCGGCTCGGAGCACACCTTGGCGCGCTACGAGACCGCTTTCTACCAACCCCTGCTCTCCAACTGGCAGAATTACGAGAACTGGGAGCTCGCCGGCGGCCAAAACGCGACCGAGCGCGCGACCACCATCTGGCAGAACGTACTGGAGCACTACGAGCAGCCGGTGATGGATCCGAGCGTCCACGAGGCGCTGGATGCCTTCGTCGCCAAGCGCAAGGAAGAGCTCCAGTCGGTGGATCACTAAATGCCGGCCGCGTTGGATCTGCTGATCCGCAACGGGACCGTGGCGACGGCGGGAGATGTGGTCCGCTGCGATATCGGAATCCGCGACGGCCACATCATTGCCTTGGGCGAGGATCTCGGCCGCGCTGAAACCGTCATCGATGCGACCGGCCGGCTGGTGACGCCCGGCGGCGTCGACAGCCATTGCCATATGGATCAGCAACCCTGGGAAGGCCAGGCGACGATCGACGATTTCCGCTCCGGGACCGTCTCGGCGGCCTGCGGCGGCACGACGACCGTCATTCCCTTCGCAATGCCGCTCCGCGGCCAGTCGCTGCGTGCCGTGGTCGATGACTATCATCAGCGCGCCCGTGGCAAAGCCGTGATCGATTACGCGTTCCATCTGGTGGTCAGCGATCCTTCGCCGCAAGCCCTAGGCCAGGATCTGCCGGCGCTGATCCGGGACGGCTGCACCTCCTTCAAGATCTACCTCACCTATGAAGGCCTGGCTTTGGCCGATGAAGAGGTCCTGAACGTCCTCGACCTCGCGCGCCGCGAAGGCGCCCTGGTCATGGTGCATGCCGAGAACGATGCCGTGGTGCGCTGGCTGACCGAACGGCTCCTGGCGAAGGGGCAGACCGAGATCAAACACCATCTCTCGGCGCATCCCTCGATCGGCGACCGCGAGGCGACACACCGCGCGATCAGCTTCTCGGAACTCCTGGACGTGCCGCTCCTGATCACCCATGTCTCGCACAAGGATGGCGCCGATCAGATCCGCTGGGCGCAGACCCGCGGCCTCAAGATCTACGGCGAGACCTGCCCGCAATATCTCTTCCTCTCGGAAGAAGACATTATCGGCGACGGTCATGGTCACAATGGCCATGGACATGCACATCCCTTGGAGGGTGCGAAATACGTCTGCACGCCGCCACCCCGCGACAAGGCCAACCAGGAGCATATCTGGCGCGCTTTGCAGAACG
>DASYDA010000433.1:0-2738 GCA_036499865.1 Dongiaceae bacterium
GGCCTGTTCGCGCCCTCCGGCCTGCTCGGCGCCGGCCCGCAGACGACGGTCTGGCTCTATATGCTCTGGCATGCCGGCCTGCCGCTGATGGTGCTGCTCTATGCCCTGGATCGCGACGGCCACGAAGCGGGCGCCGGAATCGGCGGCAACGGCAATGGCGGCGGCAATGGCAACGGCCAGAACGGACACACCCGGCGTCCGGTGCTGATCGCGGCCGGCGCGGTGATCGCGACGGTCTGCGGCATCGTCCTGGTGACGGGCGCCGGCCATGACTGGTTGCCGCCCTTGCTGGTCTCGGCCAATTACACCCCGACCTATCGCGTGATCGTCACCGTGGATAGCCTGTTGAGCCTGGCCGCCTTGGTCGCGCTCTGGGACCCGCGCCGCCTCAGCAGGAAGTTCGGCGGCGAAAAGCTCGCCGTGCTCGATCTCTGGCTGATGGTGGTCATGTCCGTCTGGGTGTTCGACATCGCCTTGAGCGCCATGCTGAACGAGCGCCGCTTCGATCTCGGCTTCTATGTCGGCCGGGTCTATGGGCTGGCGGCGGCGAGCTTCATCCTGCTGGTCCTGCTGCTGGAAACCCGGTCGCTGTTCTCCCGCCTTGCCCGTTCGCTCGAGGTCGAGCGCGCCCAGGCCGACCGGCGCGCCGGCGAACTCGCCGTCGCCAATGGCTTGCTGCATCGCAGCGAAACGGACCTGCTCCAGCTCAACGAAACCCTGGAGCAGCGGGTGGCGGAGCGCTCACGCCGGCTCGAGGCGGAAATCGCCGAGCGCGAGCGCATCCACGAGACCATGCGCGAATCCCAGAAGCTGGAGGCGATCGGCCAGATGGCGGGCGGCATCGCCCATGATTTCAACAACCTGCTCTGCATCGTGCTGGGCAATGCGGAATATCTGCAGAGCGTGCTGCCGGAAGGCCCGCATCGCCACGCCGCCGGCGCCACCGTGAAGGCCGCCGAGCGCGGCGCCCGGCTGGTGCGGCAGATCCTGGCCTTCTCGCGCCGCCAGCCGGTGAAGACGGAAGCCATCGACCTCGCCCGCCGCGGCGAGGAACTGGTCGATCTCCTGCGCCGCTCATTGCGTGGCGATATCCGCATGGTGGTGGATTTTCCCGCGGATCTCTGGCCGATGGAATGCGATGCCGCCGAACTCGAACTGGCGCTGATGAATCTCTGCGTCAATGCCCGCGACGCGATGCCGGCCGGCGGCCTGGTGCGACTCGAGGCGCGCAATGTCGATATCGAGGCGAGCCGGCATATCCCCGCGCTCAGCGAGGTGTCCGATCTCGGCAGCATCGAATTCGTGCGTCTCTCGGTGGCGGATACCGGAACCGGCATCGCGCCGGAACTTCTCCAGAAGGTGTTCGAGCCCTTCTTCACCACCAAGGAGATCGGCAAGGGAACCGGCCTCGGCCTGAGCCAGGTCTATGGCTTCGCGAAGCAATCCGGCGGCGGCGCCAGGGTCAGCAGCACGCTGAGCGTCGGCACCACGGTGACGATGTATCTGCCGCGCGCCGCCGCGGCCCAGTCCCAATCCCAAGCCCAAGCCCAAGCCCTGTCCCAGGCGGCGCCGCATTCCGATACGGTGTCGGCGCAGCGTGCCGCCGCCCGCAACGGCGGCATCCTGCTGGTGGAGGATGACGAGGATGTCGCCGCCGCCACCGTCACCATGCTCGGGATGATCGGCTATCAGGCGCAGCATGTGCGCGACGCGCGCACCGCCCTCTCGCTTCTGCTCGGCGGACAGCGCTTCGATCTCATGCTGTCGGATGTCGTGATGCCGGGCGGCATGGATGGAATCGAACTCGCGCGCAAGGTGCACCAGCATTTCCCCTGGCTGCCGATCCTGCTCGCCACCGGCTACGCCCGCCCCGCGGCGGAAGTGCATCAGGCGGGCTTCGACATCATCGCCAAGCCTTACAGTGCAGCCTCGCTCTACGACGCCATCACCCGCGTTCGCATCGCCGCCGCCGCCGCCGCCGACCAGGAGTCCAACGGCACGGCGTAGCGGAGCGCCCTCCTTCTTCCGGTGAGAAGAGCGCGGCGGTGAGGGGAAGTCCATGCGCCGCTCCGCACGCCGCGATTTTCAACGCGGTGTCGCTGCAACGCGTCTTGAATTTGAGGCAAATTAAAAAGCGTGACGCACACCAAAAACTGTAGCAATGGTTGAAGCAACCCGAGAGGGGTGAGTGGCGTTAAAGGACTGAGACTTGCGAGATCGAACCCAACCCGAACCGACCCGATCTGATTCGAATCAATTTCTATCGAACCAATCTCTATCGATCCCGACCAAATCGAACCTATTCGAATCGAATTGGGTCAAATGCGGAGTACCAGCATGATGGAGTCGAGGCTCATCCTCCCGAAGCTCATTCTCCTCGTCGAAGACAATGAGACCTGCGCCAAGCTCTTCACCTCGATATTGACCAACGGCTTCGGCGTCCGCGTGCATCACGCGGAGGACGGCAAGTCCGCCCGCGCCTTCCTGGCGAAGCACCGGCCCGACGCGATCCAGATGGACATCCAGCTCCCCGACGAATCCGGCTGGGAGCTGATCCGCAGCTTCCAGATGGACGAACGCTGGCACGACATCCCGATCTATGTCGTCACCGCCTGCGGCCTCCTCTTCAAGGAAGAGCGCCTCTACGAACGCTCCCTGATCGTCGCCGAAATGGAAAAACCCGTCGCCCTCCCCGCTTATGTGATGATGGTGCAATGCGTGCTGCGCAGCATCGACGC
>DASYDA010000434.1:0-5289 GCA_036499865.1 Dongiaceae bacterium
CGCGAAACCTTGGATCTCTTGAAGCCGGTGCTTCCGAAGAGCGGCCGGATCCAGTTTCTCCGGGAACTCTACATGGCCATGCCCCGCGAGATGCTGGAGCACGTGACGAAAACGCCGGAAGATTCGAGCTGCCTCCTCCTCCTCGGCCACAATCCGGGTATCGGCGATATGGCGAGCTGGCTGGCCGGCGCCGGTGACTCAAAGATGGTCGCCAAGATGCGTAGCAAATTTCCAACCGCCGCCGTCGCTGTCTTGCGTTTCAATGCCAGTCGGTGGTCGGAGGTCGGCGGCGAGACCGCCGAGCTGATCGATTTCGCCCGGCCGCGGGATCAGAGCCTGTGAAGGGCGCCTAGTCGCCGTTCCAAAATCGGCGCTGCGTGGCAAAATCGCGCCAAACATCGCGGAATTCGCTGACGTCCCGATCAATCCGGGCGGCCTGCCAGCCGAGTACCAATCCCTGAAGCAAATTGGCATCGGCGGGCGCCATGCCATGTTCCAGCACCAGGCGGTGCACCAGCGCATTGAGAAGCTGCCGGCTGACAAAGGCATCATTCAATGAGCCGAGCCGATCCTGGATAGCGGCCAAGGCCGATATGTATCGTTTTGCATGCTTCGCGCGGTAAAGCGAATGAAACGCCTCCGCTGCATAGCGCATCTTCTTGGCGAGAATCCGCAGCCGGTGCAATTCGGGCTCCGGCAGCTTTTCATGGCGCTCGCCCAGCCGGATCAGGCGTTTGTGCCGCGACTGCAGCAGGACGCCCGCGAAATCCATCAACGGGGCGCTCAATCGCGCGCGCGCCGAGGCGCGTCGCCAACCACCGACGTAAAGATGCCGATAGAGCTGGATCAGCATCGCCACATAGCGCGGGTTCTCGATGGCGAGATGGGCGGTCCGGCGAGCCTCGGCGCGAGCAATGCTCGCCGTCTCGATCAGGTGTTCGAAGCCGGCTTGGCCGAGCATGCGATTCTGGATCGGCAAAAGCGTGTCGCCGATCAGCACGTCGAGATCCCGGGCCGGGCCGAACTGGCGCTGCAGCCATCTGAGATCGATCGAAAGCATGGCATGGGCTTCGTCGTCGATCAGGTCCCGAAAGGTGCTGGCGATAGCACGCAGTCGTCGCAACGCAACCCGGAACTGGTGGATCGCTTCGTCGTCTTCGGTCTTCAGCACCGCGGCTTCATTGGCCCTGAGCTGATCCAGGCAGTTGCGAACGATGCAGATGAAAGCGTCTTCGGTGGTGATGTCTTTTGCGAGATCGATGGCCGCCGCCTTGTGCGGCACGGGCTGCAGGCCTTCCGCCAAAGCGAAGCCGCGGGCGGCTTTGGTTTCATTGCCCAGTCGAACCGGGTAGTCCTCGGCAAGCTGGAGCGCCAATTGCTCGGCCAGATCGAACAATGCGCGCGCACTTCCACCCTTGAGCTCCAGTTCGATTTCCGCGATCGGGCTTCGGCGGCCTTCCGCGAGGATGTCGCCATGATCGACGGCCACCTCGATAGCCGAACCTTCCCGTTCGAGCATGAAATGCGCACGCTGAAACCGCGTTTCGAAAGCCGGCTGGAGCCGGTTCCAGATATCGGCCCGGCTCAGCCGGCGCCGGATTGCCTCGTCGTCGATCGCTTGCAGTTCCGGCTGGGGACGCTTGATCTCCGCCTCGACTTCAAGATAAGTCTGGGTGCCGGCCGCGCCGACAGCAGGTGCTTTCAGAGTTTGAATGTATTTGCGGCCGACGCGGCGGACGCGCAGGGCCATCCCCCGCTTGGCGAGCCATTTATCGGGAGTGTCAAAGTAGGTCGTGTGCAGCTTGTTGCGCTGCATCATCGGTCCTTGCGTCCCGATTTCCGTGTCGTTTATGGGGAATGGAATGGTGGCGGATTCGAGCAAGCTTCGCAGGACCGGGCGCCGCAACACGCCGGCCGCCGCCCCAGGCGGAAGAAGCAATTTCAGTTCGGTCTCCACCGCCATTAGGACTTGTCCGAATTCCCCGGCGCGGACCATAGGTGGAGCGTCCACCCGGAAAAAGTGACAGTTCGGTGACGAAAGATTGCAGAAATCTACATTCTCACAAAGCTGTGAGGGACAAAGAAGCAGTCTGCCCAGACTCCAGATGAAATCCCATAATCGCCGTACAGTTCAATCGGGAGAGGTCCGCAAATGCTGAGTTTGAGCAAAAACGCCTGGGTCCGGGGCGTTACCACGGTCGCTATTGTCTTCACTCTGGGGGCCACCGCTTGGGCAGCCGATGACATCATCAAGACGCGTCAATCGAACATGAAAGCCATGGGCGGCGCCTTGAAGACGATTAAAGGCGTGATTGACGCCAATGGCAACGCCGCCGACGTGGTCGCCCCGGCCAACAAGATCGCTGAAATCGCCGGCAAGATCCCTTCGCTCTTCCCGGCCGGCTCCGACAAGGGCAAGACCGGCGCCAATCCCAATATCTGGACCGATGCCGCCGGATTCAAAGCGGACGCCGACGCGCTGCAAAACCAGGCGCAAATGCTGGCTTCGGCCGGTCAATCCGGCGATCTCGCGACGGTGCGCGCGCAATTCGACAAGGTCGCGGGCGCTTGCGGCACTTGCCACAAGACCTACCGGCATAAGACGGACTGACCAACCCGATTAGTTCAGCCAATAGATCGCCGCCGGGATCGCGGCGGCGATCACGACGAGGAGAACGGCTTTCAACGGCGAGGCGAAACGCGTCTCGCCGTTTTTTTCTGCCCGCTCCGCAACCCCTTGCGGCAGCCGTGCACGGCCGGTGATCATTGCAGCCACCAGGTTTTCGCGCTTCCAAAGCCGATAGAACAGAATGACCGCGATATGCAGCCCGATCAGCGCCAGCAGCGGGTTGAACAGCTGGTCATGGATGAAACCCATTTTGTCGCTGAACCATTCCGGGACCTTGCCGTAGAACGGCCCGTCGAAAACGATATCGTCGGTATTGAACAGACCGCTCACGGTCTGCACCAGGATCGCCAGCAGCAGGCCCATCACCATCGCCCCGCCGGCCGCATTGTGGCCGAAGCTGTGCGACGGCTTCGGCAGCATGATGTGCCTCAAATAGGCGATGACGGCGCCGGGGCCTTTGAGAAAATGCGAGAAACGCGCGCTGGGGCTGCCTAACAATCCCCAAAGGATACGGAAGATCACCAGGCCGAGAACCACCAATCCGCATTGGTAGTGGAGATCCATGCGCCCGGTTTCCCCGCTCCACCAGCAGAAACCGATGCCGATCACCAGCAGCCAATGGAACAGGCGGACGAAAGGATCCCATATCCGAATTCGAACGGTCGGCTGGGCCGCGGAATTAAGCATCATGAATCGCTCCCGCTTTTTCGCGGGTCTTTTCGCGGGCTTTTCCGCGAACCGCCGGAGCGGTTTTGACATCCACCGTGACGGTTTCGCTCCAGTTCTGCTCCGGCGCGAACCATTCAGCGGCGATATCGACCAGAGCGCGGATCTTGGGGCTGGAATGCCGGCTCGGCGGATAGACCACGAAGAGCGACAACGGATCGATTGGATATTTGGTCAGGATCGGAATGAGCTTGCCGGATTTGAGATCGGTTGAGAGCAGGAATTCCGGCAACCGCCCGATACCCAATCCCGCACGCAGCGGCTCCAGCAGGAGCTGCCCATGATTGGCATGGACCGGCCCTCTCACCTTGATGGTGCGCAGCCCACCCGGTCCGTTGAAGGTCCAATCGAAGGGCCGGCTGCTCAAAGTGTAGATGAAGCAATTGTGGCGGGTGAGATCTTCCGGCTTCTGCGGCGTACCTTGCGCCTTCAGATAAGCGGGCGATGCAACGGTATAGATCTCGATCGGGCGAATGCGCCGGGCAACCAGGGTCGAATCCGGCAGGCTTTGGCGAATGCGAATGGCCGCATCGAATCCCTCCTCCACCAGATCGACCAGCCGGTCCGTCGCTTCCACCGAGACGGTCAATTTCGGATGACGACGGCACAGCTCCGCCAGCATGGTGCTGATGCAGACTTGGCCGAAGGCGCTGGGAACGCTCACCCTCAGCGTTCCGGACGGCTCGGATTGCAGATGCCGGACCGCTGAATCGGCGGTGTCCAGCTCATCGAGCAGGGAGACGCTGCTGTCAAAATAGGCCTGCCCCGCATCGGTCGGGTGCAGTCGCCGGGTGGTGCGATGAATCAGCGTGGCGCCGAGATAGGCTTCAAGCTCGCTCACCTGCTTGGAGACTGCGGCTTTCGAAAGTCCGAGCTGCCGGGCTGCGGCCGAGAAGCTTCCCAGCTCCAGGACCTTGCGGAAGCTCCGCATTGCGGCGATTTGGTCCATTTGTTGTTCCAACGGTGGATTACTCCCCAGGGATTGTCACCCAGGGTCACCCAAGGATTGTCTTGGGTTCGTTAACAATCTTATCACCCTTCGGACGATTGTCACCGGCCTAGACTGAGGCGAAGTATGGCGCTCCCAAGGACGTGAACGCTTTATGGAGAAGATTCGATGACCAAGGTGCTGGTGCTTTACTATTCGAGCTATGGCCATATCGAGCAGATGGCGAGGGCCGTGGCGGAAGGCGCCGGTAAGGTGGCAGGCGTCACCGCGACGGTGAAGCGTGTTCCGGAAACCGTTTCCGAAGCCGTGGCCAAGCAGTCGCATTTCAAGCTCGACCAGGCGGCGCCGATCGCCGCCCCCGATGAGCTTGGCGATTACGACGCCATCATCTTCGGCACGCCGACCCGCTTCGGCAACATGGCCGGCCAGATGAAGACCTTCCTCGACCAGACCGGCGGCCTCTGGATGAAGGGCGCCCTGGTCGGAAAGGTCGGCAGCGTCTTCGCCTCCTCCGCCACGCAGCACGGCGGCCAGGAAACCACTATCACCACCTTCCATACCGTACTCCTCCACCAGGGCATGGTCGTGGTCGGCCTCCCCTATGCCTGCCAGGATCAGATGGGCGTTGAGGAAATCAAGGGCGGCTCGCCCTACGGCGCGAGCACGATTGCCGGCGCCGATGGCAGCCGCCAGCCGAGCGCCAAGGAACTCGGCATGGCGCGCTTCCAGGGCGAGCATGTCGCGAAGATCGCGGCGAAGCTGAAGGCCTGATACAAGCGGAATGATGGCTTGCGAATAACAACTTCCGAATGATGCTTGGCGGTCCTCGATCGCGAAATAAAATCGAGGACCGTCACTCCTTCGGTTGACAGCAGCGAAAAAATCAACAAGATCGTCGGCGGGTCACGCTCCCCCAACGGAGCGCAACGTTCTGGAAGGAACGCCGATGACACGTCCCGACGGGCGGCCTCAACGGCCGCTTTTT
>DASYDA010000435.1:0-2818 GCA_036499865.1 Dongiaceae bacterium
GAGCTTGTGATCGGCGTTTCGGCAATGGATATCCTCGAACGGCTGACGCCCGCCGATCTCGAACGCCATCGCCGGATCATCGACGGCGCCGCCTTCCTCGTCGCGGATTGCAATCTCGGCGCCGCTTGCCTGCAATGGCTGCTGGCGCGCGCCGCGCGGCAGGCGATTCCCCTGTTGATCGAGCCGGTTTCCGCGCCGAAATCCGCGCGTCTCGGCGAATTGATGCAAGGCGGCCTTCCGATTCACACGGCAACGCCCAACCTGAAGCAGATCGAGGCCTTGACCGGCCGCGGCTTGAAGAGCGAAGCCGACATCCGACGTGCCGCGAGCATGTTGCATGATCGCCATATCACGCATCTGCTGATCGGCCTCGGTGCCCGCGGCGCCCTGCTTTCCAGGCGCGACGATGCCGGCACGAAACAGCATCGCATCCCTGCCGCCACCGCCGAGGCGAAGGACGTGACCGGTGGCGGCGATGCACTGGTCGCCGGCTATGTGGCGGGCATCATGCAGGGAAAATCGGCGCTGGATGCCGCCCTGTTCGGCCAGGCGGCCGCGGGAATGACCGTCGCCGCGGCGGATACGGTGAGCCCCGAGCTTGATCCCGATAAACTCTGGAAACGCGCCGCCGCTTTGAAAAACCGCATGGAGACCGATTGAGATGGCTTTGGATTTCGCACCGGAAGTCGCCGAAGCCCTCGCCGCAAACCGACCGGTGGTGGCGCTGGAATCCACCATCATCGCGCATGGCATGCCGCATCCGCAGAACCTGGAGACGGCACAGGCCCTTGAGCAGGTCATCCGGGATTGCGGCGCGGTTCCGGCCACGATCGCGGTGATCGCGGGTGTCTACAAGGTGGGACTGAGCGCCGCCGAACTCTACATCCTCGCCACCGATCCCAGCGTGGGCAAATTGAGCACGCGCGATCTGCCCATGGCCGCGGCGAAACAATGGCATGGCGCCACCACGGTGGCCGCGACCATGCGGCTGGCTGCACGCGCGGGCATCCGGGTCTTCGCGACCGGCGGAATCGGCGGAGTTCATCGCGGTGCGGAAACCAGCTTCGACATATCGGCCGATCTCACCGAACTCGCCGAGACGCCCGTCGCCGTTGTTTCCGCCGGAGCGAAGTCGATCCTGGATATCGGCCTCACTTTGGAAGTCCTGGAAACCCTGAGCGTGCCGGTGATCGCCTATCGCCAGGACGAATTCCCGGCCTTCTATTCCCGGCGCAGCGGGTACAAGGCGCCGATGCGCCTCGACAGCCCGGCGGAGATCGCGACCTTCATGCGGGCCAAATGGGATTTCGGCGCCGGAGGGGGCATCAGCATCGCCAATCCGATCGCTTCCGCGGATGAGATTCCGGCGGAAGAGATCGAAGCCACGATCCGTGCGGCGCTGGCCGAAGCCGCGGTAAAGGGAATCGCCGGCAAGGCGGTGACGCCCTTCCTGCTCGGAGAGGTCAATGCTGCGACCTCCGGGCGGAGCCTAGCCGCCAATATCGCGCTGGTGAAGAACAATGCCAGGCTGGCCGCCGAAATCGCGGCGGCCTATGCAGAGTCTCTAACCCCGCCCTGATCCTCGGAACCGACGTCACGGAAATCGGTTAAATCCAAACGCGACTTCCGCGAGGTGACGCGATGGAAAAGAAACGGCCGGCAGCGACTCCCAAAATCCGGAACGTCGAGGCATTCCACGGAGCCCTCGACGAGTTGAACAAGGTTCAGCGTGCAACCGAAGGTCCCGCCCGGAGAAAGCGGGACCAGTTGGAGGGCGATACCGGCCATTTCGGCATGCCCTACGAGGAACACCACAATAAGGGACGGCCCGAGCGCACGGCGAAAAAGCCGACCGAACGCGACTGAATCACTTAGTCGCGTTGACCATCAACAGTTTCTTTGAGTCAACGGCGCAGGTCCCGCTCGGAATGCCGGCGTCCTGGATGTTCATCCAGATCTCCGGCAAGTAGAGCGGCTTGTTCTTCTTGACCTGCGCGTTGGAGACCAGTCGCGCCTGCTTGCCGCCCTCGGCCTGGGAATAGACGACGCCGAGGCCATAGACCGGGCCCTCGTCCTGTTCCCATTTCAGGCGATAGACGGCGACATCGCGGCCGGCTTCGTCCTTCGCCGCCCAATGCGTCACCTTCGGCAGCTGCTTCGGCTTGCCCACACCGGGATAGATTTTATCGTCCAGGCCGACGGCGAATTGATGAAAGAGCGTGGCCTGACCCTGATCGCTGTCTGCATCATTTTCGCCGGGTTCGCTGCTCCATATCTCGATATGCGGCTGCCCGATCCAGGACTTTGCCTTGCTGGAAGCGAGCTCTTGCGCGGCCTCGGGATCGTAAATCTGCACCAGAAGTGATTCGTGGTTCTCCTTGATCACGCGCACGGTTGCCGCCTTATCCACGGTCGCCGCCTTGCCAAAGACCAGGAAGCCGTGCAATCCGTCGCTGGAGAGTTCCAAAGCGCAATCACCCAGCGCCGCGCTGTCCGGCAATGGTGCAGGATCGCTGCCATCATCCGGTGCAGCGGTCGGCATCGGGATCGAATAGGCGCCGGCCAGATCCGGACCGGTCGGCAGGGTGGCATCCGGACCATTCGGCCAGTCCGGGCAATCTATCGATTCATCCGTACTATCATCGCCGCCGGCGGCGGGTTTCGCTCGACCGGCGATATAGCCGACGGCGCGCGCGCGAAGATTCAAGCGATCGATATCGACCACCTGGGCCGAACCCGCCCCCACCACATTGAAGGTGCAATCCTGTTCATGGACAACCTGTAGCGGTGAAAGCCGGATCTCCTTGGTGACCGTCCA
>DASYDA010000436.1:0-6065 GCA_036499865.1 Dongiaceae bacterium
GTCGGCGTCTGCTCCTCGGTCATTCCTTATATATGCGACCAGCTCGCCATGGCGCGGCTGCCCCGGGCGAGCTTCGCTTTGCTGCTGGCCTTGCTGCCGGCGACCGCGACGGTGATCGGCGCCGTGGTGCTGGGGCAGATCCCGAGCCCGCGCGATCTCACCGGCATCGCCCTGGTCATGGTGGGGATCGCCTGGCATCGGCCAGCGGCGACATGATGCAGGCGGTGTAGCCGCCCGTGTCATCCCGGCGGGGTTGTCAGCCCCCGCTTCGCCTTCTAGGCTCCGCGTGAAACGCAGCTGGAAGGAACCCCGATGAAGGTCCATATCGACATCGATTGCTCGCCGGAAGAGGCGCGCACCTTCCTGGGCCTGCCGGATGTGCAGCCGGTTCAGGCGGCGATGATGAACGAATTGGAACAGCGCCTGAAATCGGCCATGCAGGCGATGGATCCGGAAACCCTGATGAAGACCTGGCTGCCGGCCGGGATCGCCAACATGGAGCAGATGCAGCGCATGTTCTGGCAGCAATTCGGCGGCGGTGAAAAGAAGTAGCGCCGAGAAGAAATAGCAAGGAACAGAGTTGAATGTCCGATCGTGAACGGCCGGGGGATCCCGCGCCCTATTATGAAGCGCATGTCTTCTGCTGCGTGAACGAGCGCCCCGCGGGCCATCCGCGCGGCTGCTGCAAGAGCAAGGGTTCCGAGAAGCTGCGCAACTATCTCAAAGCCCGCGCCAAGGAGCTCGGCCTCGACGCGATGCGGATCAACCAGTCCGGCTGCCTCGACCGCTGCGAACTCGGGCCGACCATGGTGATCTATCCGGAAGGCGTCTGGTACAGCTATCACTCAATCGAAGACGCCGAGGAGATCCTGCAGCGGCATCTCATCAAAGGCGAGCGCGTCGAGCGCCTCATGCTGCAGCCGGAGGACAAGTTGCCCGCCGATCGTGGGGCCGATCGCACGCCTGATCGCACACGGGGCGCCGCCGCAAAATGACACCGACCATCTTCGCGCTGGCCACGCCGGCGGGAAGATCCGGCGTTGCCGTCATCCGCATCTCGGGGCCGGAAGCGGGTGCGGCTTTGCGCGCGCTGACAAGGCGTGAGCTGCCGGAGCCGCGTGTGGCGACGCTGCGGAAATTCTATACGGCAACACCGAGCGACCCCTCACGCCTACCCTCTCCCTCAAGGGGTGAGGGGTCGACGGGTCTCTCCCAATATTCAGTTCCAATCGATGACGGACTGGCACTCTGGTTTCCCGCGCCGGCCAGCTTCACCGGTGAGGATATTGCCGAGCTTCACATCCATGGCGGCCCCGCTGTCATTGCGGCGATGCTGCAGGCCTTGTCTCATGCGGGTTGTAGACCGGCGGGTCCCGGTGATTTTACGCGGCGCGCCTTTGACAACGGCAAGCTCGATCTGACCGAGGTCGAAGGACTGGCAGATCTGATCGCAGCGGAGACCGAGGCGCAGCGCCGTCAGGCCTTGCGTCAGATGGAAGGCGAATTCGGCCGGCGCGTGGAGACCTGGCGCCAAGCTCTGCTCGTCGCCTTGGCGCGGATCGAAGCGGCGATCGATTTTCCGGAAGAAGATTTGCCGGAAGGCCTCGCGGAAAGCGTCACCGACGCGATGCGAATCGTCGCCGATGAGATCGCGATGCAGCTCGATGACGATCACCGCGGCGAAAGGTTGCGCGAGGGACTTTCCGTCGTGATCCTCGGCGCGCCCAATGCCGGCAAGTCCAGTCTGCTCAATCGTCTGGCGAAACGCGATGCGGCGATCGTCTCGGCCGAAGCGGGGACGACGCGCGACGTGATCGAGCTGCAGCTCGATCTCGACGGCTATCCCGTTGTGCTCGCCGATACCGCGGGTTTGCGGGAGAGCGGCAACGCCGTCGAGACCGAAGGCGTGCGGCGGGCCCTGGCGCGCGCAGCCCGCGCCGATCTCAAGATCGTCGTGCTGGATGGAAAAAGCTGGCCCGAAATTCCCGGAGCAAGCCGCGCTCTGATTGACGATGCGGCGATTCTGGTATTGAACAAGGCCGATCTGAAAAACGGCGGTCCGTTCGCGGTGGATGGTCGCGCGGCTCTTCCGGTTTCGACCTTGACCGGGGCGGGCTTGCCGCAGCTTTTGACCGAGCTCGGCCGACGCTGCTCCCATCTGTTGGCTTCGGGCGATCAGCCCGCCTTGACGCGTCTTCGGCATCGTGCGGCCTTGCAGGATTGCCTGGGATTTCTCGGGCGCGGCCTGGAGGCCGCGGCGGTGGAATTGAAGGCGGAAGACCTTCGGCTGGCAAGCCGCGCCCTGGGGCGCGTGACCGGTCGGTTCGATGTGGAAGATGTGCTGGATATGATATTTCGCGAATTCTGTATCGGTAAGTAACTGATATAGAAAGATAATATTTGTAGGTTTCACGTGGAACATTCGTGAGCGGGATGGACGGAGCAGATTTCGATGTGGTGGTGGTGGGCGGCGGCCATGCCGGGACCGAGGCGGCCTCGGCCTCGGCGCGGATGGGTGCGCGCACCCTGCTCGTCACCCAGGATCCGGCGAAGATCGGCGAGATGTCCTGCAACCCCGCGATCGGCGGCCTCGCCAAGGGGCATCTGGTCCGGGAGATCGACGCCCTCGACGGCATCATGGCCCGGGCCATCGATCGTGGCGGCATTCAGTTTCGCATGCTCAACCGCTCCAAAGGCCCCGCGGTCTGGGGTCCCCGTGCCCAGGCCGATCGGAAACTCTATCGCCAAGCCGTCCAGGCGCTCCTGACCGAACAGCCGGGTCTTACCATCCGCGGCGGCTCGGTGGAGGATATCGAGACTAGGCTTGATGGCCGGGTCACGGCGGTGCTGACTGGCGACGGCGACCGCATTCCCTGTGCCGCCGTGGTCCTGACCACGGGCACCTTTCTCAACGGCCTCATCCATTGTGGCGAGGAGCGGATTTCCGCCGGTCGGGTCGGCGAGCCGCCCTCTCTCGGGCTCTCCAGGACCTTGGCTCGGCTGGGCTTTCCGCTCGGTCGGCTGAAAACCGGGACACCGCCGCGCCTCGATGGCCGGACCATCGACTGGGCCGGATTGGAAATGCAGCCGGGCGACGAGCCGCCCGCGCCCATGTCCTTCTTGACCACGAAGATCGAGACGCCGCAGATTGCCTGCGGCATCACTTATACGGGCGATGCCGGCCATGCGCTGATCCGGGCCAATATTCATCGCTCGCCCATGTATTCCGGCCAGATCGCGAGCCGCGGTCCCCGCTATTGCCCCTCGATCGAGGATAAGGTGGTACGGTTTGCCGATAAGGAGCGGCATCAGATCTTCCTGGAGCCGGAAGGTCTCGACGATCCGACGGTCTATCCCAATGGGATCTCGACCTCGCTGCCGAAGGACGTGCAGTCGGCTTTGCTCGCCACCATCCCCGGTCTGGAAAAGGCGGTGATGCTTCGGCCGGGCTACGCCATCGAATATGACTTCGTGGACCCCCGTGAATTGCGCCCCACATTGGAAACACGTCGGGCTTCCGGTCTTTTCCTCGCCGGGCAGATCAATGGGACAACCGGTTATGAGGAAGCGGCCGCGCAGGGATTGATTGCGGGCGTCAACGCAGCCCTCGTCGCGGGAGCCGCCGGAGCCAATGTTTCACGTGGAACATCCATCCCCGAATTCACCTTGGACCGGGCGGAAGCCTATGCCGGCGTCATGGTGGACGATCTCGTCACAAGGGGCGCGGACGAGCCCTATCGGATGTTCACCAGCCGGGCGGAATACCGGCTTTCGCTTCGCCAGGACAATGCCGACCAGCGCCTGACGGCCCGCGGCATCGCCATTGGCTGCGTTGGATCCCACCGCCAGACGACATTCATGGCCAAGATGAAAGCATTGGAAGCTGCTCGGGCGCAAATGACGTCCCTGTCGGCGACGCCCAGCGCCCTGAAGGCCCGGGGTCTTGCCATCAACCAGGACGGCGTCCGGCGGAATACCCTTGAGCTGCTCGCCTACCCGGAAATCACCTGGGATCGTCTGGCGGCACTCTGGCCGGAGCTCCAGGGTTTCGCGCCGGAGATCGCCGAGCAGATGGAGATCGATGGCCGCTATGCCGGCTATCTGAAGCGCCAGGAGGCCGATGTGCTGGCCTTCCGGCGTGACGAAGATCTCGGCCTCTCCCAGGATATCGATTATGACCGCATCGCCGCCCTCTCGGCGGAAGTTCGGGAGAAATTGAAAGCCGCGCGTCCGGCTACTCTTGGCGCTGCGGGCCGGATTCCGGGCGTGACCCCCGCTGCCTTGGTGGCCCTGCTCCGACACGTCAAGCGCCGCAAAGCGGCCTGATCCCCATGGCCCATGGTCCCCTCAGCCCGCAGGACTTCCGCGGGGAGCTCCAAGCGCTCGGCTGCGATGTTTCACGTGAAACATTGTCAGCCTTGGAGACCTATGCCGCGCTCCTGGTCAAATGGCAGAAGGCGATCAATCTGGTCGCTGCCAATACCCTGCCCGATCTCTGGCGGCGGCATTTCCTGGATTCCGCGCAACTGCTGCCGCTCCTGCCGCCGGTTTCGGTCCATGACGGGATCATCACCGATCTTGGCTCCGGCGCCGGTTTTCCCGGTTTGGTCCTGGCCATCCTGAGCGGTCGTCCCACCCATCTCGTGGAATCCGATCAGCGCAAGGCGGCTTTCCTAGGCGAGGTCGCACGTACGACCGGAGTCGCGGGAAGGGTCCAGATCCATACGGCGCGAATCGAGTCTCTGAAGCCCTGGCCGTCGGGCACCGTGACCGCCCGGGCCTTGGCCGCCTTGCCGTCTTTGCTCGATTGGGCGGCGCCATTCCTGGCTCCGGAGGCGGTTTGCCTGTTCCTGAAAGGCGCGAAAGCCGATGAAGAATTGACCTCAGCCGAAGAAGTCTGGACAATGAAAACCGAGCGCCGTCGGAGCGTCACCGATTCCACCGGGCTCATCCTCAGGTTGTCAAATATCGAGAGACGGGGCCAAAATTGAGCGACCATCCCGGCAAGACCGCAGCCGCGATTTCTTCCGTCGATGGCCAGTCCCCCGCCATCGCGCCGCGCATCATCGCCATCGCCAATCAGAAGGGCGGCGTCGGCAAAACCACCACGGCCGTCAATCTGGCGACGGCTTTGTCGGCCTGCGGCCGGCGGACGCTGATCATCGATCTCGACGCCCAGGGCAATGCCTCGACCGGCCTTGCCATCAGCGGCGTGCAGCGCCGATTGGGCTCCTATCAAGTACTGGTCGGCGGAGCGAGCCTGGCGGCGGCAACACAACCGACGGTTGTTCCCAACATGGCCATCATCCCGGCGACCGCCGACCTGGCCGGCGCCGAGATCGAACTCATCGAGTTGGACCGCCGCGAATACCGCCTGCGCGACGCCCTCTCCCGCGCGGCCGCCCAGGAGCCGCTGCCCTATGATTTCATCCTGATAGACTGCCCGCCTTCCCTCAGCCTCCTCACGCTGAACGCCATGGCGGCGGCGGATTGCGTGCTGGTGCCGCTGCAATGCGAGTTCTACGCGCTCGAAGGCCTGTCGCAATTGATGCGCACCATCGACCGGGTGAAGCGCTCGCTGAACCCGGTGCTGGAGATCCAGGGCGTGGTGCTGACCATGTTCGACAAGCGCTCGAGCCTCAACGAGCAGGTCGCCTCCGATGTGCGGGCGCATTTCGGCCCCAAGGTCTATGCGACGGAGATCCCGCGCAATGTGCGCGTCGCCGAGGCGCCGAGCCATGGCAAGCCGGCCCTGCTCTACGATATCCGCTGCGCCGGTTCGCAGGCCTATGTGCGCCTGGCCGGAGAATTGCTGAAACGCGAGCATGGCCTTTCCGGCCGCTCGCTGAGCGCGGCTTGAGCCGCGATATGGCCCCCACATCATGGCGTTGAAGAAACAGCATCTGGGCCGCGGTCTCTCGGCCCTGCTCGGCGGCGACGAGGTGCCGGCGACGGAATCCCCCGCCGGCGCCGGGCAGCGCAGCGTGCCGGTGGAGTTTCTGCATCCCGGCCGCTATCAGCCGCGCCGCACCTTCGATCCGCAGGAATTGGAAGCGCTGGCCCAA
>DASYDA010000437.1:0-23631 GCA_036499865.1 Dongiaceae bacterium
CGGCGGACCGTGCCTTCGCCAGCAGATCGGCCGCGTTCTTCAGCATGGCCTCGCCCTTATAGGGCTTGGCCGCTTCCATCCACATACCCTTTTGAATGTCTATCAGGAGCAAAGCTGTGGTCATGATTGCCTCTCTATTTCCAGGGGGGCTATCTTCTACCCGCCTATTTTAGAGGGGGCGGCATGAAGTCGAAAGAGTTTGCTTGTATCGCGACAATCGTTTTGCTCGCGGCGGCAACCGCACGGGCGGACGACTATCGAACCTATTCGAACGACCGCTTCGGCGCCACAGCGGATGTGCCGGCTTCCTGGCAGGCCGACCCGCCGCCCGAAAACGGTGACGGGCTCCGCTTCCGGTCTCCCGACGGCAAGGCCTCGATCATCGTCTCCGGCATCCTGAACGTCGATGACGATCTCGAGGAAGCGCTCACGGGCGAGGAACAGCCCTCGGAAGGCGATACCGTCACCTATCGGCATCGCAGCGGCAAAACCGTGACGATCTCCGGCATGCATGGCGACTTGATCTATTACCGCAAATCGACCCTGGTCTGCGGCGACCAGATCTGGAATTCGGTCTATCTCGAATACCCGGCGGCGGAGAAATCGAAATACAGCGATCTGGTCGCCCGGGTCGCCCGGTCGCTGCACTTTTCCGGCAGCAGCGGCCAGGTCCCGGACTGCCATTAGACCCGGGTATTTATTTTGAACGGACGTTCAATTTTTGAATCACCGTTCAAAATAATTCCCGGCTATTCCGCCGCCTTTTTCGGCTCCTCCGGCTTCCAGCGCAGATTGGGGTGCCGGGCCGCCAGGGTCTCGTCCAGCCGCCGCCTTGGGGTCAGATAGGGGCAGCCCTCGAAATAGGCGACATCCCCCGCCTTCGCCCGTTTCGCCAGGCCCTTCACGGATTCGATATAGCGGTCGAGCCCGTCCCGGCTCTCGGTCTCGGTCGGCTCCATCAGAAGCGCGCCATGGACCACCAGCGGGAAATACATGGTCATGGGGTGATAGCCCTCGTCGATCATCGCCTTCGCGAAATCGAGCGTCGTCACCCCCGTGCCGTCCAGGAACTCGTCGTTGAACAGAGCCTCATGCATGCAGGTACCGGGGAAGGCCGGCGTGAGTTCGTCCTTCAGGCCAGCCAGGATATAGTTTGCGTTCAAGACCGCATCGCCGGAGGCGGTGCGCAAGCCGTCGGAGCCGTGGCTCATCATGTAGGAGAGCGCGCGGACGAACATGCCCATCTGGCCATGGAAGGCCTTGAGGCGGCCGAAGGACGTGCCCTTTGGATCATGCTCCACAAGCTGGAACCCGTCCTTGCCGTGCACCACGTAGGGCACCGGTGCATAGGGCGCCAAGGCTTCCGAGAAGACGACGGGTCCCGCGCCGGGTCCGCCGCCGCCATGCGGCGTCGAGAAGGTCTTATGCAGGTTGATATGCATGGCATCGACACCGAGATCGCCCGGCCGCACGCGGCCGACGATGGCGTTGAAGTTGGCGCCGTCGCAGTAGAAATAGCCGCCAACGCCGTGAACCGCCTCGGCGATCTCCTGGATGTCGTTCTCGAAGAGGCCACAGGTATTAGGATTGGTGATCATGGTCCCGGCGACATCGGGGCCGAGCTTCGCCTTGAAGGCCGCGAGATCGACGCGGCCGCGCGCATCGGCCGGCACCGGATCAACCTCGTAGCCGGCGGCGGCGGCGGTTGCGGGATTGGTGCCATGGGCGGATTCCGGCACCAGGATGCGCTTGCGCGCATCGCCCTTGGCGACTTGCGCCGCGCGGATCGCGAGGATGCCGCAAAGCTCGCCATGGGCGCCGGCCGCGGGAGAAAGCGCCACGGCGGGCATGCCGGTCAGCGTTTTCAGCCAATGCGCCAGGCTGTCGATCAATTCGAGCGCGCCCTGCACGGTCGAAACCGGTTGCATGGGATGGAGATCGCCGAGGCCCGGCAAGCGCACCATCTTCTCGTTCAAACGCGGATTGTGCTTCATGGTGCAGGAGCCCAGCGGATAGACGCCCATATCGATGGCGTAGTTCTTCTGCGAGAGGCGCGTGTAATGCCGCACCACCTGCGGCTCGCTCAAGCCCGGCAGGCCGATGGCGTTCTGCCGGCGCAGACCGCCGAGACGGTCCTTGTGCTGAGGCACTTCCGGAAAATCGACGGCGGTGCGGTTCGGCATGCCTTGTTCGAAGATCAACGGCTCTTCGATCATCAGGCCGCGATTGCCGGAAATCGTGCCGGCGCTGCCCGTTGAGACTGGATCGGCCATCACTTCACCTCTGCGAGGGATTCTTTCAGCGCGGTTTCCAGCGCCGTCATGTCATCGTCAGTCACGGTCTCTGTGGCGGCGACCAGCAACAGGTTGGCGAGCTTCGGATCGCCATTGGGACTATTGGGCGGCACCAGGCGCGAGACCGGCACGCCGCCGAGCACCTTGCGTTTCGCCATTGCCTCCACCACGGGCGCGGCCGGCTTCGAGAGCGCGAGGGTGAATTCGTTGAAGAAGGTCTCGTTCAACAGCTTCACGCCCGGAATATTCGCCAGACGATCTGCGAGGCGTGAGGCATTGGCGTGGTTGATCTCGGCCAGACGCTGCAATCCCGCTTCGCCCAGCAAGGTGAGATGAATGGTGAAAGCGAGCGCGCAAAGGCCGGAATTGGTGCAGATGTTGCTGGTCGCCTTCTCGCGGCGGATATGCTGCTCGCGGGTGGACAGCGTCAGCACCCAGCCGCGCTTGCCATCGACATCGACGGTCTGGCCGGCGAGACGTCCCGGCATCTGGCGCAGGAATTTCTCCTTGCAGGCGAAGAGGCCGACATAAGGTCCGCCGAAGCCGAGGGAGTTCCCCAGCGATTGGCCCTCGGCCACCGCGACATCCGCGCCGATATTGCCGGGTGCGCGGATGAGACCGAAGGAAATGGCTTCCGTCGTCACCGTGATCAGCAAAGCGCCGGCGGCATGGGCGGCTTCCGACACTGCCGAAAGATCCGCGAGATGGCCGAAGAAGCTCGGCGTCTGCACGACGACACAGGATGTTTCCTTGTCGATCTGCTTCACGAGGTCTTCGCGGTTTTCGGGATCGTAGGGGGCCGAGGTGACCGAGAAACCGGTATGCTCGCCATAGGTCTCGATCACCTGGCGGTAATGCGGATGCAGGCCGCCGGAGACCAGCGCCTTCTTCCGGCGCGTGACGCGGTTCGCCATCATCACCGCCTCGACCGCCGACGTGGCGCCGTCATACATGGAGGCATTGGCGACATCCATGCCGGTCAGCAACGCAACCTGGGTCTGGAACTCGAACAGCACTTGCAGCGTGCCCTGCGTCACTTCCGGCTGATAGGGCGTGTAAGAGGTCAGGAATTCGCCGCGCTGGATGAGATGGTCCACCGAGGCCGGCACGTGATGCCGATAAGCGCCGGCGCCGAGGAAACTCGGCACCGCGCCGGTTCCCATATTCTTCGCCGCCATGCGACCGATCGCACGTTCGACTTCAAGCTCGCCCGCATGGGGCGGCAGGTCGACCGGTTGCTTCAGCAACGCGGCGCGCGGCACGTCATTGTAGAGGCTTTCGACAGAAGGCACGCCGATCTTGGCCAGCATGCCCCGGCGATCTTCGTCGGTAAGCGGGAGATAGCGCATATGGGTTCAGTCCGTTTTCGAGAGATTTATCGCGGGGCACCCCCACCCGGCGGGGGCACCACAAACTGGATTCATCTTCGGGAACCAGCGATGGCGATCAGTGCAACCCGTCGACATAGGCCTTGTAGGCGGCCTCATCCATCAAACCGTCGAGTTCCGACCTGTTGGCGAGCTTCAGCTTGGCAAACCAGCCCTTGCCGAGTGCGTCGGCGTTCACGGTGTCGGGCGCATCGCTCAAGGCAGCGTTGACCTCGACCACTTCGCCGCCGATCGGCGAATAGACCTCACTGGCCGCCTTCACGGATTCGACCACGGCGAGCTCTTTCCCCTTCTCAACCTTCTTACCGACCTCCGGCAACTCGACGAAGACGACATCGCCCAACTGCTCCTGGGCATAGGGGCTGATGCCGACCGTGGCGACATCGCCGTCCACCTTCACCCATTCATGTTCTTTCGTGTAGCGGACCGTGCTCATAACATTGCTCCCCATTTCCATTTGTTTGATATCGAGCGACCCCGATCACCCGCGGTGATAGCGGTGCGGGACGAAGGGCATTTTCACGATGCGGGCGGCCAGGGCCTTGCCGCGCACCATGAGATTCAGGGTGCCGCCGATTGCGGCGGAAGGCGCGCTGACATAGCCCATGGCGATTGGCTTGCCGAGCGAAGGACCGAAGCCGCCGGAAGTGACCTCGCCAAGATCATGGCCGGAATCGTCGGCGATCTCGGTATGCGCGCGGGCCGGCGCCTTACCCTGCGGCAGGATGCCGACACGCTTGCGCGCGGCACCTTCCGCCCATTGCTGTTTCAAAACAGCATCGCCGGGATAGCCGCCCTCCTTGCGTCGCCGCTCGGCGATCGCCCAGGAGAGGCCCGCCTCGACCGGCGTGGTGCGTTCGGTGATATCGTTGCCATAAAGGCAGAGCCCCGCTTCCAGACGCAGCGAATCCCGCGCGCCGAGGCCGATCGGCTTCACTTCGGGCTCGGCCAGCAGCTTGCGCGCGAGCTCGACGGCCCGCGCATTCGGGACGGAAATCTCGTAGCCGTCCTCGCCGGTATAGCCGGAGCGTGTCGCGTAGCATGGGATGCCGGCGATCTCGAGCCAAGCGCCGGTCATGAATTTCATCCCGGCGGCGGCCGGCGCGAGACGCGCCACCACGGCCGCGGCCTGCGGACCCTGGATCGCCAGCAAAGCGCGATCCGCCAGTTCTTCCAGCTTCAACCCGGCACCGAGATTGCCCTGGATATGCGCGAAGTCGGTGGATTTGCAGGCCGCGTTCACCACCATGCGGAGATGCGCGCCGCCCTGCTCTTCCGCGGGCCGCGTCACCATCAGGTCATCGAGAATGCCGCCCTTGGGATTGGTCAGGAAACCGTAACGCTGCTGCCCCGGCTCCAGCGAACGGAAATCGTTAGGACAGAGCTTCTCCAAGGCGGTGGCCACGGCATCGACCGAGGGACCGGAGACGCGGAACTGGCCCATATGGGAAACATCGAACAGCCCGGCACCGCTGCGGGTGTGCTGATGTTCGGCCATGATTCCGGCGGGATAATTGACCGGCATGTCGTAGCCGGCAAAGGGCACCATCTTGGCGCCGAGCTCGACATGAAGATCGAAAAGCGGTGTCTGTTTTAGGGGGCCAGTTTCTTCCAAGATATCCCTCAAGAGACCAAGTGACAGATCAAGGTCGCCCCGACAGCCTCACGGCCGACGGTGCCACCCCCCTCTGTCCTTGGACCTGAGAGATTTCCCAAACGCCCTCATTGCGCCGATACGGCGCGAGCACGTTGGGTTTACTCCTTCGGTGGGCCGAGTCGCGAAGATCGACGGGGCCGCTTTCCAGAGTCTGGCGTCGCCGCGGTCCTTTTGCCTGAGAGTTTCCGGGGGCGGTTGCTCCTTCGGCGTCGGACCACACTCGCCTGAATGCGGACCAATCTCTCCCGCCAGCGACATGAACCGCGCGAACCTTGAGCCGGGGTCGGCGATACGTCAAGGGGGGAAGCAATGGAAAAGTCCGGCGCGAGGCGGATCGCCGCCCCGCCCGGTTTACCGATCGGTATCAGGCCGCCCGCACCTCGCGCAGGAACTCGTCGACCTGGGATTTCAGGGCCTCGCTTCGGCGGCTGAGATCGCTCGCCGAGGAGAGCACCTGGGTGGCGGCGGCACCGGCTTGTTGCGCCGCTTCGCTGACGCCGGAAATATTGGCGGTCACTTCCGTCGTGCCTTTGGCCGCTTCCGATACGTTCCGGGCGATCTCGCGGGTCGCCGCGCCCTGCTCCTCCACCGCCGAGGCGATGGTCGCCGAGGTCGCGCTGACCGAGTTGATCCGCTCATTGACGCCTTGGATCGAGCGCACCGATACTTTCGTCGTCTCCTGAATCGCCGCGATCTGGGAGGAGATGTCCTCCGTCGCCTTCGCCGTCTGGTTGGCCAGCGCCTTGACCTCGCTCGCGACGACGGCGAAGCCCTTGCCGGCCTCGCCCGCGCGCGCCGCCTCGATGGTCGCATTGAGCGCCAAGAGATTGGTCTGCGCGGCGATGTTGTTGATCAGGGCAACCACTTCGCCGATCTTCTGCACCGTCGTGGCCAAGCCTTGCATCTGCGCGTTGGCACTGTTGGCTTCGGCGACCGCTTCGCCGATTGTGCGGGCGGAGTGATTGACTTGCTGCAGGATCGAGCCCACCGAGGCCGAAAGCTCCTCGGTCGCGGATGCGACGGTGTTGACGTTCTGTGTCGCCTGCTCGGATGCCGCGGCCACCGCGGTGGTCTGCCGCGAGGTTTCTTCGGAGGTCGCCGCCATCGCCTGGGCCGTCGCCTGCAGCTCGGTCGCCTGGGCGGTGACACTGCCGACGATGCTGCCGACGCTGGTCTCGAAGCGCGCGGCGAGATCGAGCATCGCCCGGCGCCGTTCTTCCGTCGCGCGCTGCTTCTGCTCCTCCTGCTCGCCACGCATCTGTTCCATGGCGATCGCGTTGTCCTTGAACACCTGTGTCGCCTTGGCCATCTCGCCGATCTCGTCCCGCCGCTGGGTCTCGGGCACGTCCAGCGACCGGTCGCCGGCGGCAAGCTTCTTCAGGGCGGTGGTCATGCGGATGAGCGGCCCGGTGATCGAGCGCGCCAGCAACATGCTCAACGCGATTCCGATGAGCAAGATGATCCCGGCGGAAATGTAGAGGATCTCCTTGCTGCTCGAGACGGTCGAGACCACGTTCGTCTGAGCCGTGGCGGAGGCCTTCTCGCCTTCCACGCGGAGCGCATTGGCGCCGACGGCCATGGCATCGCCCTCGTTCTTGGTCCAGCTGTTCAACCGATCGACGCGGATCGCGGCCAGTTTCACCGCGTCCCTGAACGCATCGCGCCAAGCGGCGATTGCGGCGGACGCGCTCTTCAGCGTCTCGGCGCCGGCGTCCTTCGAGTCCGCGCCGGCCTTATCGATCGCCGCAAGCGCATTGGAGATGTCGCCTTCGATCTTGTCGGCATCGCCCTTGCTGAGGCTCGTGCGATAGCGCATGGCCAGGGCTTCGGCCGCCATGAAATTGTCCCGCGCTTCGGTGGCGAGGCGGCTGTCTTCCGCCGAAGTCTCTGCCTCGGCATCGCGAATCTTGGCCAGCATGTCCTGGATGCCCGGGGCCGGCGCCTCGATTTTTTCGGCATAGAGCTTGGCCTCGTCGGCATAGAGCCCCTGAATCACATGCCAGCTGACGATATAGGCCTTCAGGGCGCGATCGACATCGGCGACCGTCTTCCGTTCGGAATCGGATTGGGCATTGGTGCCCGCTTTCGCCACCATCGCAACAGCCTGCTCCAGGAATTCATCGGCCTGTTTGACGAAATCGGGATTCATGCTGCGCAGCCACTGATTGACCCGCACCCGCACCTTCTGCATCACCAGGTCCATATCGGTCGCCTGGAATTTGCGATCCAACGCCAGGCTGAACTCGGTGACATTGTTGTCGATGCGGCTGATCAGGATCGAACTCACCGCCGTCGATACGAGAAGCATCAGGAGAATGAGGCCGAAACCAAGGAAGATGCGGAATTTAACCGAGATGGCCATGTGAAAATTTCCCCTGAATGTGCGGAAGCAATACTGCTGGGGCGATGCCGCTGGGAGCGGCTAGAAAGACAGCCCCGGCGCTGCGATTGCTCTCGACCTGCTTTGTTGTCGTGCCTTTTTACTTTCCGAGCCCTGCTGCTTCAGCAAGTGCCTGATCGAACCGGAATGGTGGGCTGGAAAACACTAAAATTCTGTAAATAGTAACAGGCCTGGCCCTTGTCGAACTTGCGCGAAATGCGCGGTGAAACAGCGCCACGGCCCTTACGACATTCTTATGGGACGCGGCATCATTCCGCATCGATTCCTTGTGGGCGAGATACCTATCTATCCAACAGCCGTGCCGCTCAATTCGGAGCGGAGGCGGCGATCGTTGGAGATCATCATGCAGCCGTTCCATCCGCATCGGACCATTCCATCGCGAAATCGCACAGAGGTCACCGCGAGAACCGCGGGACAACTCGGTATTTCTGAAAATGCCCCGACATTTTCGGACATTTTCGGTGAGATCGGGATCGTCATCCTCGTCTGCCTTGGACTGAGCCTGATGGCGGAAGTCATCGTGAAAATGTCCGGCATCGGCTGACGAGACTGTCGCCTGGACGCCGATACCGGTATCGGCCACGCATGGATATAGAAGCTCGAAATGTTGCAGAGAATACCCAGCAAGACGCGGGCTGCCGATTACTTCCTTCTGGTCGAGCCGCATCCCGACGGGCCGGTCCTGGGCTTCTATGCCGGCCAACCCATTGCGGAAGGCGTGATCGACGGCTACGGCGTCCGCTACACATTTGTCGGCCTTGCACCGCGCCTGCGCGGCGGCGGCTATGACTCGGAGGCCTTGCTGCCCGGAGAATGGCTCGTCGAACCGGGGCTGGTCTATCGCCACAAATCGCCGCCGACGGATGGTCCGTTGAAGAAATGGCTCGGTCTGGCGAAGTGAGAAGAAGAAGAAGCAAATCTTGGCTGAGGTACACCTCATCATGCTCTACAGGCAAACACACTACCAACTGCCGTATCAATTGAAGCCGACGGATCATTCCGATCACCGCGCCGAAACGGAAAGCCACGAACACCCCGACACCTGCGAGATTCGCGAGGCGCTCGGCGCGGTGCCCATGGGGCAGCCGGGGGTGTATTGGCTCTACCGGTCCAAGGATGCCAATTGGCACGTCCACCGCGAAGGCGATCGCGTCGAAAAGACATATTCCGACCGTGAGGAAGCCTTGCGTGCGCTTCGCCTCATGGTGTCCCGCTGCGCCGCCTATTGCATGTTCGTCGAAGGCGATGACGGACGGTTCACGAAGGAATTCTTCAACTGGCTGCCCGAAGCCGCTTGAAACGGCAAATCTCGGTTATTTCCCCGCCTTGCCGGCTTCATACTTGAAGGAGACTTTCAGCTTGGTGCGGAAAGCCTCGACCTTGCCATTGTTGATGACGATATCCTTCTCCACGACCTCCGCGACACGCAGATTCCGCAACGAGCGTGACGCGGCCTTCACCGCCGCCATCGCCGCTTCCTCCCAGGATTTCGTGCTGGTCCCGATCAATTCGACGACGTTGTAAATACTGTCAGTCATTGGCTGCCTCCCATTTTCGGAGCCGCAAAGCGATCATCCACCAAAGCGTCGGTGATCACTTCGCGGCCTTGCCCGCGTCCAATTTGAACGAGACTTTCAATTTGGTTCGGAAGGCCTCGACCTTGCCCTTGTCGATGACGAGATCCTGCTCCAGCACCTCCGCCACGCGGAGATCGCGCAGCGAGCGGGAGGCGAGTTTCACCGCGGCAGCCGCGGCGTCTTGCCAGGATTTCGGGCTGGTGCCGATGATCTCGAGGACTTTGTAAACGCTCTCGGCCATTTCATTCACTCCCAGTTTGTTTGCGGCGGACATGCCGGGCCGGTTTCCCAGTGACTGGACCGGTCCTCGGCTATTGGCGCTTTGCGCAATGCGGATGCTAGGACCGAGATGGGGTGGGCGTCAAATTGGCGGCAACAGCGAGTTCGCGGCCCCCCCCATCCCAGCCGACGCATGTCGGCATCCACCGACGGGGCATCCGCCGACGGGCCTCCCCCGAAGCCGGGGCGGAGAGGGACCGGCGGGTTTATGCTAGACATCACGACAAGCCAGGATAAATGGCTGCGGCAAACGAGATGAGCCCCTCCCCCGGCTTCGGGGGAGGTTGGGTGGGGGAGCGAGCGGCATGACGTTTCGGCTTAGGACCGGGCCTGCTGCCTTGAAGCAGGCACGCCGACTGAGACGCGACATGACCGACGCTGAGAAGCGATTGTGGTCGCGCATCCGGGATCGGCAGATTTCGGCGTTTCAGTTCCGTAAGCAGGTGCCCATCGGATCATATATCGTCGATTTCTGTTGTCTGAAAGAGAAACTGGCCATCGAGGTGGATGGCGGGCAGCATTCGGAGATGATCAATACGGATGCCGAACGCACGGCGTGGCTGGAAGCAAATGGTTATCGCGTGTTGCGATTCTGGAACAACGACGTGCTGCAGAATACCGATGGCGTGGTGGAGGCGATTGCGCGGCTGTTGAGTTCTTCGAAAGTGGAATTTTTAGATTAGCGCTACAACAGCACATCTGCGGCACCCCCACCCTCCCCCGAAGCCGGGCGGAGGGGGCGTTCTTACTGCTTCGGATTGCGGCGATTGTAGGCGAGTTCTTTGGGGGTTACATCGAAGTAAATGTAAATGCGGTAATAGTCGCCATTCTCGTTCTTTTTGAGCGGAATTTGTACAGTGGGTTCATCGACCACAGCAGCTGTCGGATTCGTTGCTGTGAGCGGAATTTCAACTCCAAAGTCCTCACGCATCAGTTTACTGCCACCCGGCCCAGTAAGCGCAACAAAATACTTGATATCGGCCTTGTTACCCTGGTTCTTTGGCCCGCGTGAAGCCGCTATTTGAACAGATAAATCGGAATTAATCGTGGTCTTCTGCGTATCGTTGTCAATCTTGTAATGACAGAGTTGATTTGCGATGGACAACTGAGCTTCAAATTCGGTGTCTGTGAGATCTTCAGAATCTCCAGCGAAACGAGTTAGATAATTCGCACCCGGCAGTATCTCGACTTGTGGACAAGGTAGCGACTTCACGGGTGCGCCTCCACAACCCGCCAAGCCGGCCGAAACGCCGAGCATTAAAAGCCAGATCGCGCGCCTGGGGCCGACCGTCACCGCTTCACCCATATCCCGATTCACAACTTCTTGTGGGAGCCGTCGCAGAACGGCTTGCCGCCGGAATGCTTACAGCCGCAGAAGAAGACCGATTTCGTGTCGGTCGCCTCGTATTTCAGGGGAGAGAACTCGCTGCCCTTGTGAGAACCGTCGCAGAACGGCTGATTCTTGCTCTGGCCGCAGGCGCACCAGAAATAGGCCTTGCCGGCGATCACATCGACTTTGTAGGGCGCTTTTTGCGCCACATTCGGCTCGGCCATTCTTACTTCTCCCGCCCCTGGGCATGTCATTCGGAGGTTGCGGCAGACTTTAATTAACCGTTTGAAATTCCACAAGCCCGGCGGTTCCGGGAAGTGGCCAAACGCGGAAATATGGCCGGTTGGTTGCGGAGATCTGACCGGTCCGCGCGACCGGGAGATCTGGCCCGGAGAATTGACCTGGAGAATTGGCATTGCCGGGGCTGCCCAAACTCCTATATTCCGGGCGAGTCCAGTTTGCAGACAATATTGCGGAAGCCCGATGCCGAAGCGGTCCCTCACCATCCTGCTCGCCGCGCCGCGCGGTTTCTGCGCCGGGGTCGACCGGGCCATTCAGATCGTGCAGCGCGCCTTGGAGCGCTTCGGGCGCCCGGTCTATGTGCGCCACGAGATCGTGCATAACCGCCATGTCGTCGAAGAGCTGGAGCGCCAGGGCGCGGTCTTCGTCGAAGAGCTGGACGAAATCCCCGGCCAATACCCCGTCGTCTTCTCGGCGCATGGGGTTCCGAAATCCGTGCCCGCCGAGGCGGAACAGCGCGACCTGCTCTATCTCGACGCCACCTGCCCGCTGGTCAGCAAGGTGCATCGCGAGGCGGAGGTCCATTTTGCCGCAGGGCGGCACATCGTCCTGATCGGCCATGCCGGCCATCCCGAGGTGATCGGCACGATCGGCCAATTGCCCGCCGGCGCCGTCACGCTGGTGGAAACCATCTCGGATGCTGAACGGGTCGGTTTCAACGACCCGACGCGGCTGGCCTATATCACCCAGACCACGCTTTCGATCGACGACACCATCGGCATCATCGAGGTTCTGCGGCGGCGTTTCCCCGCGATCCACGGGCCGCGCAAGGAAGACATCTGCTACGCGACGACCAACCGGCAATCCGCGGTGAAGTCGATCGCCGAACGCTGCGACCTGATGCTGGTGATCGGAGCGCCGAATTCCTCCAATTCCCGCCGGCTGGTGGAAGTCGCCTTGGGCTGCGGCTGCCCCCAGGCCCATCTGGTGCAGCGCGCCGAAGAGATCGACTGGTCCTGGTTGGACGGCGTGGACACCGTCGGCGTCACCGCCGGCGCTTCGGCGCCGGAACTGCTGGTGCAGCAGGTGATCGACCAGCTGAAGCAGCGCTTCGACGTGACGATCGACGAAGTCTCGGTCACGGTGGAAACCACGCATTTCAAACTGCCCCGCGCCCTCACGGCGTAATCGGGGCGGCATGATCGGGGCCGCATAATCCTCCATGGCTGTCTATACCGAAGTTCCCGACGGCGATCTCGCCCAGTTCATCGCTGAATACGACATCGGCATGCCGGTCTCCTGCAAGGGGATCGCGGAGGGCGTGGAGAACAGCAACTACCTGCTGCAGACCACGAAGGGCGATGCGCACCACAGCTATATCCTGACGCTCTATGAGAAGCGGGTGCATGCCGACGACCTGCCCTTCTTCATCGGGCTGATGCAGCATCTGGCGGCGAAGGGGCTGAGTTGCCCAACGCCGATCCGGGATCGCCATGGCAAGGCGCTGAAGACCCTCTGCGGGCGGCCCGCGGCGCTGATCAGTTTCCTGGAAGGCATGTGGCCTCGGCGGCCGAACGAGCGGCACTGCCAGGCCTTGGGCGCGGCTTTGGCGGATTTCCATCTGAAGGGCCGCGACTTCGTCATGCGCCGCCCGAACGATCTTTCGGTCGAGGGCTGGCGCAAGCTGATCGCCGCCACCGAAGCACGCGCCGACGAGGTCGAGCCTGGGCTCGCCGCCAAACTGAAGGCCGAGTTCGATTTCCTGGCGGCTCATTGGCCGAAGACCCTGGCGACCGGCGTCATCCATGCCGACCTCTTCCCCGACAATGTCTTCTTCCTGGGCGACAAGCTCTCCGGGATCATCGACTTCTATTTCGCCTGCACCGATTTCCTGGCCTATGACCTGGCGATATGCCTCAATGCCTGGTGCTTCCAGCCGGATTTCAGCTTCAACGTGACCAAGGCGCGGTTGATGTTCGAGGCCTATCGCCGGGTCCGGCCGATTCCGGCGGAGGAACTGGCGGCAATGCCGATCCTGGCGCGAGGCGCCGCCTTGCGCTTCCTGCTGACCCGCCTCTATGACTGGCTCAACCATCCACCCGGCGCCTTCGTAAAGCCGAAGGATCCGCTGGAATATGCCCGCAAGCTCCGCTTCCACCAAGCCGCGCGCGATGTCGGCGCCTATGGCCTGGCATGAGCGATCCGCAGAGTGAAGCCGGGGCGAAGACGGTCGATATCTTCACCGACGGCGCCTGCAGTGGAAATCCCGGCCCCGGCGGCTGGGGCGCCCTGCTCCGCTATAACGACGTCGAAAAGGAGCTCTCCGGCGGCGAGACGCTCACCACCAACAACCGCATGGAGATGATGGCGGCGATCATGGCGCTGGAAGCGCTGAAGCGGCCATCGATGGTGCGATTGCACACCGACAGCCAATATTTGAAGAACGGCGTCACGGAATGGCTGCCGCAGTGGAAGCGCCGCGGTTGGCGCACCGCCGACAAGAAGCCGGTGAAGAATTCGGATCTCTGGCAGCGTATCGACGCCGCGGTCAAGCCACACCAGATCGAGTGGATCTGGGTCAAGGGCCATGCCGGGCATGTCGAGAACGAGCGGGTCGATGCCCTCGCCCGCGCCGCCTTGCCTCGCCCATAAGCGACGCGTCCGACAGGAAGACCCGAAGCGCGCGCCTGTTACTGGGCGTCGCGTTGCTTGAGGGCGTCGTCGATCATCTGGTTGAGTCCGCCGCGGATCCTGTCCAGGTCCAGGTTCTTCCTGAATTCCTCCCGCCGCTTGATGTTATCCAGCGTCGACTCCATGACGTTCGCCGGATTGAACGAAGGCGGGAACGAACGGGGCGGAAAATCCTTGAAAGTCGCCGCAAACTGGAACACTTCGTCCATCACCCCATACATCATCTCAACGTGGTTGAGCTGCCAATCCCAGAAGGTGTTGGACGTGATGTCGGCGCGTTCGAACGGATCCTGGAACAGGTTGAAGATCTTCTGCAGGCGCAATGTCGTGAACGGCTCGGCCCATAGGCCCATCGTGCCCTGCATGCGCTGTTCGGAGAATACATACTTGTAGTCGCCCTCGCGCATGCAAACCAGCAGGCCATCGTCGTTGGAGTAGAAGAACTTGTCCCGGGCGCTCTTCACTCCGTTGTTATCCGCCGCAGTTCCGCGCACCGTCCGCAGAAACTCGGACTGATCGAATCCGTCCAGATGCACCTTGTAATTCAGGCCGTTGGCCGTGTAGCCGGCCTTCAGCTTTTCCACAATGGCCGGCTCGCCGGCGATGGCGCATAGAGTGGGTATCCAGTCGTTGTGGCTCATCACCTCGTTGGTGGCCGTCCCGGGCTCGATGACGCCCGGCCAGCGGATGAAACACGGCACGCGGAAGGCACCCTCCCAGTTGGTGTTCTTCTCGGAGCGGAACCACGTCATGGCGCCATCCGGCCATGTGTTCATATGTGGGCCGTTATCGCTGGTGTAAACGACGATCGTGTTATCGGCGACGCCCATATCGTCGAGCGCCTTGAGCACGCTGCCGATGGTATTGTCATGCTCGATCATGCCGTCCAAATATTCGCTGTCGCCATGCTGGTACCAACCCCGATGGCTCTGGCGCACATGCGTTCGCAGATGCATGCGGGTTGAGTTGAACCAGCAGAAGAACGGCTTGCTTGCAGCCTTCTGCCTCTTCATGAAGTCGATCGCCGCGGCCGACGTCTCGTCGTCGATGGTTTCCATGCGCTTTTTGGTGAGCGGGCCGGTATCCTCGATTGTCTGCTTCCCGATCTGGCCAAAGCGCGAGTCCGAAGTCTGATCGAACGTATCGGTCGCCTTGCAGCGCAGGACGCCGCGCGGACCGAACTTCGCGCGATAGGCCGGGTCCTTCGGATAATCCGGAAGCTCCGGCTCTTCCTCGGCATTGAGGTGATAGAGATTGCCGAAGAACTCGTCGAATCCATTCACCGTCGGTAGCGTCTCGTTGCGATCGCCGACATGGTTCTTGCCGAACTGTCCCGTGGCGTAGCCAAGATTCTTCAAGAGGCCGCCCACCGAGGGGTCGAGTTGGCTCATGCCCATCGGCGCGCCGGGGAACCCCACTTTCGTCAGGCCGGTGCGAAGGCCATGCTGGCCCGTCAGGAAAGCTGCCCGGCCCGCGGTGCACGATTGCTCGCCGTAATAGTGGAGCATCATGATGCCGTCGCGCGCGATGCGATCGATGTTCGGCGTATGGTACCCCATCAATCCCTGCGAATAGGCACTGATATTGGCGATACCGACGTCGTCCCCGAATATCACCAGGATATTGGGTTTGCCGTCGTTCGCGGATGCCGGCTGCTCCTGTGCGGAGACTGCGGTGGGGCTGGCGAGTGTTGCGGCCACGACTGCGCTCCCCGCAAGCAAGATGTCGCGGCGACTGATATCGCCTCGGGCGTGATCCTCGGCTCCGTCGATTTTGTCGTGCTTCATTGCTGCTTGCTCCCGCGCCGCCATCAAATATTCGTCTTCCGTTACGGAATCCCCGTCACGGGCTGCCGCCGGCGCCGATCCTCGCCCGACACGCCGGTGGGAAACAATTGGCCCATGGTCCAATAGCGGCGGTGTTGCCCGCAATGGTGCCGCGAATCCGCCGACGTCAAACAGCCGATCGCCTCACCTTCCCAGCGGAGTTCCCGAGGGGAACGGGCCGCGCCTGCGATGGTTGGTCACAGATTGGGAACTGCCACGGGATGAGCCGAATTGCGCCGAGTTCTTCGCATCAGCGCTTGGGTATTGGGAATCCTGGTCGTGATCGTCGTGGCGGCCGGAGTCGGAATCTACTTCCTGCTCGCTTCCGGCTATGTGCTGCAGCAGGCGCAGGCCCGCGCCAGCAAGGCGACCGGACGCACCGTCACCATTGAAAGCATCCATGTCGATTGGAGCTGGACGCCGCATATCCTGCTGCACAACGTCAATCTGGCGAATGCGAAATGGGGCGAGGCGCCGCAGCTCTTCAGCGCCGAAGACATCGATGTGGCGATCCGGATATGGCCGCTGCTCGGCGGGCATATCGTCCTGCCGCATCTCAAGATGGACGCCCCGAAGGTGGCCCTGGAGCGGGATGCCAAAGGCAATTCCAACTGGGATTTCAACCAGAATCCCGTGGCCGCAACCGCGGTCGACACCGTGAAGCCGGAGGAGCGCAGCGAAACTCCGGTCATCGGAGAGATCGAGATCACCAAAGGCAAGATCGCCTATCGCGACGCCGAACGGAAGTTGAAGCTCGATAGTGATATCGACATCGCCGCAGGCGAGGCTGGCGGCCCATCGAACGTGAAACTCGACGCCAAAGGCACGCTGGAGGACCGGCCGATCGAAATCGCGTTCACCGGCGGGTCGGTCCTGCAATTGCGGGACACCAAGACTCCCTACCCGCTCGACCTCGCGGTGACCTTCGGCCAGACCTCGATCACTTCGAAAGGAACGGTCGGCGATCCCTTCACCTTCGAGAATGCCGATGTGGAGATGCATCTCAAAGGGCCGGACCTCGCCGACATCTTCCCGTTGCTCGGCATTCCGGCGCCTTCGACGCCGCCTTACGATCTCAAGGGCCAGTTGAAACACACCGAAAAGGAGTGGCGGCTGGAAGACATGCAGGGCCGCATCGGCAACAGCGATATGAGCGGCGTGGTCGCGGTGCAGCCGCGAGAAAAGCGCTCCTATCTCACCGCCGATCTTGTCTCCAACAAGATGGATTTCGACGATCTCGGCCCCCTGATCGGCATCCCACCCAAGACAGGCAAGGGTGAAGCCGCGTCCCAGCAGCAGAAGCAGGAGGCGCAGCAGTTGAAGGCGCAGGAAAACCTGTTTCCCGACCAGCCCATGCATGTGGAAAAGCTCCACGCCATGGATATGGACGTGAAACTGGTCGCAAAACAGGTGGTAGCCGCGCCCTACCTGCCGGTGAAGGCGATCAATTTCCAGGTCAAGGTCGATAACGGCAACGCCACCATGACCGACCTCAAGCTGGCCATGGCCAGCGGTACGATCACGGGAAAAATGGGCCTGGATGCGCGTACCGACAATCCGGTGGCGACTGTCAATCTCCGCATGCGCGATCTCAACCTCGCCGCCTTCTTCCAGGGCTCAGAATACGTCCAGACCACCAACGGCAAGGTCGGCGGCAATATCACTTTGCAGGGGAACGGACGCTCCCTGGCCGAAGTGTTCGGTTCATCGGATGGCGGAATAGAAGTCGGCATGACCGGCGGGTCTTTCAGCGATCTCATCTTGGTCTTGGCCGATCTCAATCTCGGCAAGGCGCTGTTTCTTTATGTGACCGACGACCACCGGATCCCGGTGCGTTGCATCGCGGCACATATGTCGGTGAGCAAGGGCAACGCCAAGTTCCAGCATACGGTGATCGACACCAAGGAATCGGTGATCGCGGTCAAAGGCAACGTGAACCTGCATGACCAGACCCTGCATGTGGTACTGGATGCGAGTTCCAAGAAGTTCAGCGTGCTGAACATCCCCGCCCCCATCGACATCGACGGAAAGATCCGCAAGCCGGAATTCTCGCTCGGCAAAGGTGTGCCGTTGCCTTTGCTGACCTTGGGCGACACCAAGGACGCCCCCTGCGATCAGATGCTGCAAGCGATCCTGACGAAGAAGTGAGAAGCCGGGTGGTCCCGAAGCGTTAGCCGGAAGCGTAGGTGGGAGATCGAGATGGACGATCAAGCCGTGCGGGCGGCGCTGGAGCGCCATTGGGATGCTTCGGACGCGAACGATTTCACGGTCGAACATGAAATCTACCACGAGGATGCCGTGCTCGATTATCCGCAATCAGGCGAGCGGATTCGCGGTCGGCACAGCATTCAGGAGAGCCGATTCCTCCAGCCAAACAAGAAGCGTTTTACGGTCCGGCGCATTATCGGCAGCGGCGATCTTTGGATCACCGAGTTCGTACTTACCTATGACGGCGCGCCATCTTACGCGGTGAGCATCATGGAATTCCGGGAAGGACTGGTGGCCAACGAAACTCAATATTTCGCCGATCGGTTTGACCCCGCACCCTCGCGTGCGCATCTTGTTGAACGGGCGGACGAAAATTCACGCCTCTCAGATTAAGAATAAGGCGTGGGTTTCGGGCGCCAAGTGCCGGCATGGCGGCTAAGTCGCTGCCGGCAGCTCGCTACGCAAACCGCTCCAGCACTTCCAGGAAGTCGTCGCCGTAGCGGGCGAGCTTGCGTTCACCGATGCCGGGGATTTCCAGGAAAGCGTCGAGATCGCGGGGTTTGCGGCGGGCGATCTCTTCCAGCGTGGCGTCGTGGAAGATCACGTAAGGCGGCACGTTCTGCTCCGCCGCCAATTCGCGACGGCGCGCCCGCAGCGCGTCCCAGAGCTTGGGGTCTATGGCACTCGGCGCCGAGACAACGGTCCCGTCGCGCCGACGGCGGCGCTTGCCGAGGCCGGCGGCCGGCTTGCGGAGATGCAGCACCTGTTCGCCGCGCAGCAGAGCACGGGCGCTTTCGTTGACCGAAAGGACGTTGTAACCCTCGCTGCTGATCGAGAGAAAACCGAGCGAGGCCATTTGCCGGGCGAGGAATTTCCAATCCAGCACCGAGAGATCGCGGCCGATGCCGAAGGTCGGCAGGCGATTGTGTTCGTATTGAATCGCCTTCTCGGTCGTCTCGCCGCGCAGCACATCGGCCACATGGGTGATACCGAAACGCTGTCCGGTGCGCAGGATGGCCGAGAGGAGTTTCCGCGCGGGTTCGGTTGCGTCCCAGTCTTCGCGAGGCTCCAGGCAGAGATCGCAATTGCCGCAAGGCTGCGAGGACTCGCCGAAATAGCCGAGCAAGGCGACGCGCCGACATCCGGGCGCTTCGCAGAATTGCAACAAGGCATCGAGCTTCTTCTGCTCGACCGCCTTGCGCGGCTCGGGGGCATTGGATTCCGCGATCCGCCGGCGCAGCAAGGCGACGTCGCCGATGCCGAAGGCAAGCCAGGCTTCCGCCGGCGCGCCGTCGCGGCCTGCACGGCCGGTTTCCTGGTAATAGGCCTCGATGCTGGAAGGCAAATCGAGATGCGCCACGAAGCGCACGTCAGGCTTATCGATCCCCATGCCGAAGGCGACCGTGGCCACCATGACAATGCCGTCCTCGCGCAGGAAGCGCTGCTGATGCTTGCGGCGATCCTCCGCGGTCATCCCGGCATGATAGGGAAGCGCCGCCACGCCATGCTGGCGCAGATAGGCCGCGGTCTTCTCCACCTTGTTGCGGGATTGGCAATAGACGATGCCGGCCTTGCCCGCCTGCTCTTCCTGGACCATCCGCAATACCTGGCGCTTGGAATCCACTTTCTCGGCGATGCGATAACGGATGTTCGGCCGGTCGAAGCTGGCGTGGTAGATCTCCGCGTCTTGCAGCGCCAGGCGCTCACGGATTTCCCGCTGGGTATCGGGGTCGGCCGTCGCGGTCAGCGCGATGCGCGGCACTTCCGGGAAACGCTGATGCAGGATGGAGAGCTGGATATATTCCGGGCGGAAGTCATGGCCCCATTGCGAGACGCAATGCGCCTCGTCGATGGCGAAGAGCGAAGGCTTCAGCTCCGCCAGAAGATCGAGGAAACGCGGCGTCATCAAGCGTTCGGGCGCCACATAGAGCAGCTTCAACTCACCCTGGCGCAGCTGTCGCTCGATCGCCTTCGCCGCTTCGAAATCGAGACTGGAATTGAGGAAGGCCGCCGCGACGCCTATCTGCTGCAGCGCCGCCACCTGATCCTGCATCAGCGCGATCAGGGGCGAGACGACAATGCCGATGCCTTCGCGCAACATCGCCGGGATCTGATAGCAGACGGATTTGCCGCCGCCCGTGGGCATCAGGACCAGGGCGTCCCCGCCCTCCGTCACATGCGCGATGATCTTCGCCTGCTCGCCGCGAAAATCCTGATGGCCGTAGACCTTGCGCAGAATTTCGAGTGCGGTCATGACGCTCCGTAAAAAAACAAGCGGCAGCGTCGCCGCTGCCGCTCGCTTTATCGAGAATGGATCAGAGCGCCTTTATCACAGATTCGGCGCTTGAAACCTCGAAGGCGCCGGGCGCTTCGACGTTCAGGGTCTTCACCTTGCCGTCTTCCAGCACCATCGCCCAGCGGCTGGTGCGCTTGCCCATGCCATAGCCGGTGCCGTCCATGGTGAGGCCGGTGGCTTCGGCGAAGTCGCCATTGCCGTCGGCCAGCATCAGCACCTTGTCGCCGGCGTTCTGCGCCTTGCCCCAGGCATCCATCACGAAAGCATCATTCACCGACAGACAGGCAATGAGATCGACACCCTTCTTCTTGATGTCGCCGGCATGATTGACGAAACCCGGCAGATGCTTCGCGGAACAGGTCGGCGTGAAAGCGCCCGGGAGACCGAACAGAACCGCTTTCTTGCCTTTGAACAACTCATCGGTGGTGGCGGTCTGCATGCCATCCTTGTTCATGTATTTCAGAGAAACCGTGGGAAGCTTGTCGCCAACCTTGATGGTCATTGAACTATCCTTTCGGGTTTAATAGACGCGATTTCCAGATTCGGGTTGCAACTTAGGTCGTGGCGGCGGTCCTGCCAAGCGGGCAAAACCAGCAATGAGAATAGGGAATTGCCCGGCTAGGGTTGATCGCCGGCGGACTGCAAAGCCTTCAAGACGTCGGCGGCCGCCAACAGTTCCGGCAAAGCGATGCCCTGCGGTGCCTTCGATCCATAGGCCACGTTCAGTGGAATGCCGTAGCGGCCGAATTTCGCGAGATAGGAGTCGATGGCCGGATCCGGCTTGGTCCAATCCGCCACCATGGCCACGACATTGCTCTCGTTCAACCGGCTGCGAACCGGGTCGCGGTCGATCACCAGCGCCTTGTTCGCCTTGCAGGTCAAACACCAATCGGCGGTGACATCGACGAAGACAGTCTTGCCGGAAGCGACGAGGCCGGGAATGGCCGCTTCGTCGAAGCGTTGCCAGTGAACGGCTTCACCGCTGGCCTGACCCGCGGAAGCGGTGCTGTGCAACAGCCCCACCTGCCCCGCCAATATCCAGACCAGCCACGCGGCGGTGGCCGCCATGCTGACGCCCAGCAGTTTCTTCAGCCAGATCATCCAACGGCCCGGCCGCGGCAGCATCACGGCGAGATGCGGCACAGCGGCGACCGCGAGATAAGGCAATGCCAGCCCGATCGCCATCGCCAGGAAGATCGCGAAAATCTCCGCCGGTGCGCGCGACAGTGCGAAACCGATGGCGGTGCCGACAAAAGGCGCCGAACAGGGCGTCGCCAGAACGGTGGCGAAGACCCCGGTCAGGAAAGCGCCGAGCATCTTGTGGCGCGAAGCACGCCGATCGGCGGAGAGTGCCAGATCGCCGGCCAGGGACGGCAGCGGCACCTCGAACAGCCCCCAGAGATTGGCGGCGAAAACGAGGCAAACCACGGCCAGGACTGCGAGGAAAATCGGCTGCTGAAACTGGATGCCCCAGCCGATCTCGTGACCGGCCAATTTGAGCCCGGCAAGCATCGCGGCCAGGGTCAGGAAAGCCGTGACGATGCCGGCCGCGGTGGCCAGGAAACTGACGCGCACCCTTTCGCTCTCGCCACCGCCATGGGCCAGAACCGAAGTCAGCTTCAGGATCAGCACCGGCAGCACGCAAGGCATGATGTTGAGGATGAGGCCGCCCAAGACCGCGATGCCGAGGATCAGCAGCAGCGACCGGCTTTCCATCGGCGCGGGCGGGGCGCTACGCATGGCATCGGGAGTGATCGTGGTCGCCGTCGCGACCGGCGCGGCGATCTGCAGCGCGCCCGGCGTCAGGCCGGGCAGATGGGCATGCTGCTCGAGGCCGCGTTCGTGATCGATCAAGGTCAGCGTCAGATCGCCCGAGACCGGCGCGGTGGTATCCGCCGAACGCGCGATCGGCACCGTCAATGTGGCTTCGTCGCCGGCGCCGGAAATCGCCACTTTGGGTTTGCCAAATTGCAAACCGCTCGGCCCTTCGAGGATCAAATCGGGCGCGGCGAATTTCTGTCCGCTGCTCGTGGCCTGAACCACCAGCTTTCCCGCATCATCGAGCGCAGCGCCGGTCAGTGAGAGACCGGCGGCGCGGCCGTCGCCCGGCACCATGGACCGGAAACGGTTGATCAGCGGCGCCTGATCGCTGGGCGTCGCCGCGCCCGCCGGAATATCCAGCGAGAGGTCGGCTTCATAGGGAATGCAGACTTCCGCGCAGACCAGATAGCGCAGATGCGCCTTCAGCGAGACCGCCGCGCCGGGAATCTTCGGCATGACCGCGATCGGATAGACCACTTGATTCTTGTAACCGAAGGTCTGCAGGCCGAAGAGTTCGAAACGGTGCGGCGTCGGATAGGAAAGTGTGGCTGCGGCAACATTTTCCGACCCGTTGAACTTCAATTCCGGCGGAAAGCCCGCATCGCCCGGCGAACGCCAATAGGTCTTCCATCCAGGTTTGAGGTCGATTTGTACCCCGGCAGGCAAGCTTTCCAGGGTTCCCGCGCCCGTCACCGCGGTCACCAGCCGTGCCGAACTCTGCTCCGTCACGACGGCGTCGCCAGCCCCTGATTCGGCATGCGCGATGCATGCGTTGAAGAGGGTAGTCAATAATGAGAAGGCCACCATCGCCCAAAAGCGCAAGCCTATGGGAGTGCATGGTTTTTTCGGATATGGCACTATTGATGTCGCGTTCATGATTTGCCAATTGTCTGAGACGATTATAGGCTCTGTGGCAAGAGGTTAATGTCACGACATTGTGGCCTAGGCTTCCCTCAGCCGGAGGGGTTTTAGCGAGTAGTATGGGTAAAAGTCTTCTACATCAAGGATTTATGACCGGGCAGCTGCTTGTCGCAATGCCCCAGATGCGAGATGCGCGGTTCACCAGGTCGGTGATTTATGTTTGCGCCCATACCGGCGACGGCGCCATGGGCCTGGTGGTCAACCGCCTCGTGGGTTCGCTGACCTTCCCCGACCTGTTATCGCAGCTCAATATCGATACGCACGGCAAGGGCGAGCATATCCGAATTCGGAGCGGCGGGCCGGTCGAGACCGGCCGCGGCTTCGTGCTGCACAGCACCGACTATGTCGACGATGCCACCATGAAGGTCGGCGATACCGTCGGTCTTACCGCGACCATCGACATCCTTAAGGATATCGCCTCCGGTTCCGGGCCAAGACGCAGTATTCTGGCGCTGGGCTATGCCGGCTGGGGGCCGGGCCAGCTCGACACCGAGCTGCAGAACAATGCCTGGCTCAATGTACCGGCCGATGAAGAGCTGCTCTTCGACGACGCGCTCAACGACAAGTGGGAACGTTCACTGCATAAGATCGGCGTCGATTCCACTTTCCTCACCGGCGAAGCGGGACACGCTTAGGTACGTTCTTCGGTTGGCTTCCCCAATATTGGCTCTTGGGCCTGCGATTTGAGGCGCCGTCACCACG
>DASYDA010000438.1:0-5306 GCA_036499865.1 Dongiaceae bacterium
GTGGATGTCGATGGCGTAATCGATATAGCGGGGCTGGTCGGGACCGAACAGCTGATCGCGGATCACCTCGGAAAAGCCGATGATGGCGTTGAGCGGCGTGCGCAGCTCGTGGCTCATATTGGCGAGGAATTCGCTCTTCGACCGGTTGGCGAGCTCGGCCTCGTTCTTCGCCTCGATCAGTTCCCGCTCGTGCAGCTTGAGATCGGTCACGTCCTGGATGGCGCCGAATGTCTGCAACACATGGCCTTCGGCGTCGCGCATCCGCTCGGCGGCGGAGCGGATAAAGATCAGGCTGCCGTCGAGGCGCTGCAGGCGGTATTCCACCGAATAGGCATCGATGTCCCCGCGGTCGAAAGCGCCGGTGACCGGCAACAGGCGCGACCGGTCTTCCGGATGGACGAAGCGGTGAACGTAATCCGTCGGATTCTCGATGATGGTTTCGGGTCCGAGCTGCAGGGCATCGGCATAGAAATCCGAATCGAAGATCATGCGTTCCGCGCCGTCCGGCCCGAGTTCGGTGTGCCAGCAATAGAGCTTGGCCACCCTTTGCGCGCGTCGGAGCTGGTGTTCCGACCGGCGCAGGGCCGCTTCGGCCGTCTTCACATCGGTGAGGTCCTGGATGATGCCGATGCCGTAGAGGACCTTGCCTTTGTCGTCGCGCACGCGTTCCGAAACCGACCGCACCTGGCGGATTTCCCCGTTCGGCTGGCAGAAGCGATAGGAAACGGTGTAGTTGTCGATCCGGCCGCTCTCGAATTCTTCGAACATCCGCTGCACCATCTCGCGATCCTCGGGATGCACGAAGCGCCTGCAGAAGCCGGCATTGTCGTCCCAATTCAACTGCTCCTTGGAGACGCCAAGAATCTCGTAGACCTCGTCCGACACGTTGCTCCCGCTTTCGACATCGGTGCCGAGCTCGCCGGTTTCCCAGAACCAGTAGCCGAGCTTCGCGAGGCGATAGGCGCGGCCCATCTGTCTTTCCACGCGGCGCATGGAGAGTGCCGAGCGTTTCCGGCCGGTGATGTCCTGCACGATGCCGATGATCTGAAACAGGCGTCCGCCGGCATCGGTGAGCTTTTCGGCGCTCTCCAGGAGGTGCCGCACAGTGCCGTCGGGATGCAGGATCCGGAATTCGTGGGTGTAGCTGGCGGCCTCGCTGCCGAGGAAATCATCGTCGTTCAGGCGCACTTTTTCGCGATCGTCGGGGTGGACGTAGCGGTCGTAGAAGTCGCGGCCGACAACGTCGAGTTCGGCCGCGGGAACCCCGAAGATCTCCGCGGCTTCCGTGGACCAGGTATAGTTCAAGGTGGAAGCGAGCTTGTCCTCCAGGCGGCGGCAATCCACCGTCCAATGGCCCATTTTCGAAATACGGAAGCCCTGCTGGAGCTTGGATTCGTTCTCTCTCAAAGCAATGTCGGCAAGCCGCTGATCGGTCACGTCCTGGATCGTGCCGAGGACTTGCATCAAGCGGCCTGCTTCGTTGCAGACCTTTTCAGCGCTTTCCCGGATATAAGCGACGGCGCCATTCGGCTTCAGGAAACGGTATTCGTGCGTGTAAGCCATTCGGTCGTCGACAAGGAAGGCCTTGTTGACCCGGAACAGTTCGTCCCGATCGTCGGGGTGGATATAGATGTCGTAGAAGTTGTCGCCGGAGGCGTCGAGCGTCTCGCCGGAAACCCCATATATATTGATGATGTTGTCCGAATAGAGATGGACACCCATGCTGCCGTCGGCCCGCTGCCGGTTCGGCTCGTAGGACCAATGGCCCAGCTTCGCCATGCGGAAGCCGCGCCGCAGCGTGATTTCGCTTTCCCGCAATGCCTGCTGGGCCAGACGCGCATCGGTCACATCTTGGAGGGTGCCGGCCATCTCGATGACATTGCCGGCGGAATCAAAGGATTTCTCGCCGGTTTCCCGGATCACGCGCTCGCCGAGCTTGGCATGAAGAATGCGATATTCCTGGACATGGATGGCGGCGGTGCCGCGCAAAAACTCCACGAAGCGCGCTTCGCCCAACCGGCGGTCGTCGGGATGCACCACCAATGACCAATAGCCGTTGGAGGCGTCGGCGAGCGCTTCCGGGCTGTAGCCGAACAGTTCCGCGGTCTCTTCCGTGTAAGTGTAGTCGCCGTCGCGCTCCTCGTCTGATTTTCCGTGCTTGGGACGCCACTGCCAGTAGACGATCTTCGCGATGCGATGCGCCTGGCGCAGCATATTGGCGTAGCGCCGGTCTTTGGTGACGTCGGTGCCGATGCTGACCGTCGACGTCACCTTGCCGGAATCGATCTCGAGCGCGGATGTGCTCCAGCGGAGCAAGCGCTGCTCGCCGCGCTTGTTAATCAGCGTCAGCTCTTGGCGGCGCGGATAGCCGCCGGGATCGTTATCGGCGAACAGGGCGACCACCCTGCGGTGATCTTCCGCGGGAACCGGAAGCAGCCCCCTATGCGTCGCAGCTTCGCTCGACGGGTGGCCGAGCATTTCCAGGAAAGCGGGATTCGCAAGCAGCCTGCGGCCGCCCGCCTCGCTGATGAGCACCGCCTCGCCGGCATTGTTGAGAACGAGGTCGAGGAAACCGCGTTCGCGGGTCAAAACGCGCTCGCGGAGTATGAGGCGGCGGCCGAGCACCGCGACCACCACCAGGGTGATGGCCATCGCCAAGGCGACGATACCGGCACGGATATCGTCGCGCCCAAAGCGGATCGCGGCGCCGACGCAGAGAACCGGCACTGCAAGGGAGATGAACCCGATGCCGGCCGCCAAGGCAAAGGATCTGAGCCGCGCCGTCCTTGTAGCGGCGCCCTTGCTGCAATCATCGCGCGGGTTGAAACCCAGAACAGGATCGGCCATTTCGGCCTCTGGTAGTGAAGACCACCCGCGAAGATGCCGCTAAGTCTTGAAGAATTGGTTTATTTCCGCCGCGTGATTTTTGCCTAATGGTTTGAATTTTAGGCAATTTGTTACTGATCTTAGGGCAAAATTCCTCGGCAAGGATCGCCGGCGGGATCGGGGATGTCCATCATCCGGGCGGCGATGGTGGCGGTGCGGGATTGAACATAGGGGCCAGGTCTGGCCACGGACCATTTCAACGGCGATGGCAGGACGGCGACCAGCAGCGCCGCTTCGCGCCGGCTGAGGGCGCTGGCTGGCTTATGGAAGTAATGCTGGGCGGCGGCCTCGGCGCCGTAGATCCCCGGGCCGAATTCGACCACGTTCATATAGACTTCGAGGATCCGCTTCTTGCCCCAAAGGAGCTCGATCAGGCCGGTGAAATAATATTCCAGCGCCTTGCGGGGATAGGTGCGGTCCGGCCAGAGGAAGGCGTTCTTGGCGGTCTGATTGCTGATCGTGCTGCCACCGCGGATGCGCTTGGATTTCTGGTTGCGATGCCAGGCATTCTCGATGGCCTCCCATTCGAAGCCATGATGCTGACAGAAGCCGGAATCCTCCGAGGCGATCGCCGCGCGTGCGAGGTTGGGGGAGATTTTCTCATAAGGCATCCATCTCTTGGAAAAGCCATAGCCTTCCGCAAGCCGGATCACCATGAGCGGCGTGATCGGGATCGGCAGCGTCGCGTAGAGCGCAGTCCAGATCACCGAGACCAGGAGAAAACCGCCGAGAATGCGCATCGCCAACCGCAACAGGCGGCGGATCCGCCCGCGCGGCTTCAGCGGGCCAGAGTCTGTCGGCTTTTCCCCCGGGAGCATGCCTGCCGTCATACTGTGGATGACCTGTCTGGACAAGGCGCGCCGGCTGACGGAAGCTTCCCGGCATGGATCACAATCTCCAACCGCTTTCGGCTTTGGCAGCCGAGAACGAAACCTTCGTCGCCCAACCTCTCGCCGCGGCGCGCATCTGCCGCGGCGTCATGCGATTGCTGGACGGCCTGGGCTTCGCTTCGCTGCAGGAGTTTCCCTTGCGGGCGCGGCGGCGTGCCGATGTGATCGCGTTGCATGCTTCGGGCGAGATCGTGATCGTCGAGGTGAAATCCGGCCGCGCGGATTTCCAATCCGATCGGAAGTGGCCGGAATATCTGGAATTCTGCGACCGCTTCTTCTTCGCCGTCGAGCCGGATTTCCCGAAAGAGATCCTCCCGGTCGATTGCGGCCTGATCGTCGCCGACGCCCATGGCGGGGCGATTGTCAGGCCGGCGCCGCAGGGCAAGCTCAACGGCAATCGCCGGCGGGTGCTGACCCTGGAAATCGCCATCGCCGCCAGCCGAAGGCTGGGCCGCGTGCTGGATCCGGAAATCTGAGAACACTCGGCGAGACCCGTCGACCCCTCTCCCTGTCCCTCTCCCACAAGGGGAGAGGGAACGCTGTTGTTGTCACTCGGTCTAAAGCCCTCTCCCCCTTGTGGGAGAGGGCTGGGAGAGGGGGCGCCTAGGCCTTCAGCCCGAACGGATCGTCCACCGAATGCGAGGGCTGGGTGAACCATTTCGGGCCGGCTTCGGTCATGTAGAAATGATCCTCGTGGCGGATGCCGAATTCGCCGGGGATGCAGATCATCGGCTCGTTGCTGAAACACATGCCGGCTGCGAGCGGCGTCTCTTCGTTGCCGACGAGATAGGGGCCCTCATGGATGTCGAGGCCGATGCCGTGGCCGGTGCGATGCGGCAGGCCGGGGAGATCGTAGCCGGCGCTCAGGCCCGCGGCGGCCAATGACACGCGCGCGGCCCTGTCCACTTCCTTGCAAGGCGTGCCGATCTGGGCTCTGGCGAAGGCGGCGGCCTGGGCGTCTTTCTCGATGTTCCAGAATTTGCGCTGGCGTTCGGTGGGCTCGCCGAAGACATAGGTGCGGGTGATGTCAGAAAGGTAGTTCTCCACCCGGCAGCCGGTATCGATCAGCACCATGTCGCCGTTCTTCAGGATCTGCGGATCCTTGACGCCATGCGGGAAGGATGTCGCCACGCCGAACAACACGATGCAGAAAGTCGAGCCGGGCGCGCCGACCTTGCGATGCGCCTTGGCGATGAAAGCCTCGACCTCGGTGGTGCTGATGCCTTCACGCAGGATGGAGGCCGCAGCCTTCTGCACTTCCAGCGTCATGTTCTTCGCCCGCTGCATCAGCGCGATCTCAGCCGCTGATTTCGTGGCGCGGCAATGTCGCGTCACCTCGGCGGCGTTGAAGAAATCGTAATTGGCCCCGAGCTTGCGGATTTCGTCGAACATGAAGAAGGGTGTGCTCTCGCAGAGGCCGTATCGCGCGCGGCCGCCCATCGGCTCCAGCATTCGCAGCAGCAAGGCATAGGGGCTCTCATGCTCCTGCCAGCACTGCACCGCGCCCTCGATGACCATGTTGTCCTTGAG
>DASYDA010000439.1:0-6468 GCA_036499865.1 Dongiaceae bacterium
CCGTCGGCGTCGCCCGGGTGAGACTCTGGATGGTCGCGCAATCCTCCAGCTTGTCGGCAATATTGCGCGGCTCGCCGATGCCGGGATAGCGCGCGAATCGCGTGCCGCCGGTCCCGACGCCCCAACTCGGAATCGCCACGCCGAAGGCGGCGACCGCCGCGGTCACCGCTTCGATGTCGCTGCCGGCACGCGCGAGGCGCCGCCCGAGGCTTTCGTAATCCTCTTTCAGCGCGGGAAGCAGCTTCGCATTCTGCTCGCCGATGTCGCCGGTCGAAATCCGATAGGTTCCTGTCATGCCCGCCTCCCAGTTCCCTAGCGCGTGAAAGCGATCGCGTTTCCGGCATCTACGTTGAGAATGTTGCCGGTCGACTTGGCGGCATCGGTGCAGAAGAATCGCACCGCGGCCGCGATATCCTCCGGGTAGACCGAGAGCTTCAGCAGGCTGCGCTGGCGGTAGTGCTCGGCCAGTTGGTCGGTCTCGATCTTGTAGGCTTCGGCACGTTCCTGCAGCCAGCTCCCGCTCCAGATATTCGAGCCGCGCAGCACCGCGTCGGGATTGACCACATTGACCCGAATGCCGACCGGCGCACCTTCCAAGGCGAGGCAGCGGGCGAGATGCACCTCGGCAGCCTTCGCCGTGCAATAGGCCGAAGCGTTCGGCGACGCCGCCATGGCGTTCTTGGAGGCGATGAAGACGATGCTGCCGCCGATATTCTGTGCCTTCATCAGCCGGAAGACCTGGCGGCTGACCAGGAAATAGCCCGTGGCCAGCACGGAGATATTGCGGTCCCAGAGCTCCAGCGAGGTGTCCTCGATCGGCGCGGAAGACGCGATCCCGGCATTGGAGACCAGGATGTCGACGCCGCCGAACTGGCGCGCTGCCGCGGCAAAGGCGTCCAGCACCGCGGTTTCGTCGGTGACGTCGAGCTTCATGCCCCAGACGCGGTCCTTGCCGTGCCTGCTGGCGAATTCCTGGACCGTGCTTTCCAGGCGGCCGGAATCGATATCCGCCAGCGCCACGCAAGCGCCTTCCCCAAGCAGGGTTTCCGCGGTTGCCCGCCCGATTCCGCCGGCGCCGCCGGTGATGAAGGCGATACGCCCCGCGAGGCTCTTCGGCTTCGGCATGCGCTGAAGTTTGGCTTCCTCGAGCAGCCAGTATTCGATGTCGAAAGCCTCCTGTTCGTCGAGGCCGATATAGCGATCGACGCTGCTGGCGCCTCGCATCACATTGATCGCGTTCACATAGAACTCGCCGGCGATGCGCGCGGTCGCCTTGTCGGCGGCGAAGGTCACCATGCCGACGCCCGGAATGAGAAACACCACCGGATTGGGATCGCGGAGCGCCGGGCTGTTCGACCGCTTGCAGCGCTCATAATAGGCCGTGTAATCCGCGCGATAGGCCTCGAGCGCCGCATCGAGCCCCGAGAGCGCTTGGGCCGGATCGGCGGCTTTCGGATCGAAATCCAGCACCAGCGGCCGGATCTTGGTGCGCAGGAAGTGGTCCGGACACGACGTGCCGAGCGCCGCCAGCGCCTTCAAATCCTTCGCGCAGACGAATTCCAGCACCTCCGGCGAATCGTTGAAATGGCCGACCTTGGGCTGCTTCGCGGAGATGCGCCCGCGGATGACCGGCATGAGATGCGCGGCAATCGCCTGCCGCCTCCCGGCATCGAGCGGTTCCATGGCCGCACCGCCGAAGATGGTTTTGCCGGCGGTCTTTTGCTTCAGCCAGGCATCCGCCTTGCGGATCACGCGCAACGTGTTCTCGTAGCAATCCTTGGACGTGTCGCCCCAGGTGAAGAGCCCATGCCCCGCCAGCACGATACCCTTGAGATCGGGCTGCTTCACGGCCATCTCGCCGAGTTTGAGCCCGAGATCGAAACCCGGCCGCTGCCAGGGCAGCCAGCCGATCTCCGGGCCGAAAGCCTCTGCGGTCAGTTTCTTGCTGGCGGCGGCGGCGGCGATGGCAATCACCGCGTCCGGATGCATGTGATCGACGTGTCGATAGGGAATGAAGGCATGCAACGGCGTATCGATGCTGGCCGCGCGCGGATTCATGTTGAAGGTGCAATGCGGCAGATAACCCACCATCTCGTCCTCATGCGCGAGGCCGCGATGGAGCCGCTTCAATCCTTCGAGCTTGTCGAAATAGAGCGTGGAGAAGCCGTCGAGCTTCATGCTGCCGAGATCGCCGCCGGAACCCTTCACCCAGAGCACGGTGACCGTCTCGCCGGTCAGCGGGTCCTTCGCTGAGAGCTTTGCCGAAGTGTTGCCGCCGCCGTAATTGGTGATGCGCAAATCGGCGCCGAGCAGGTTCGAGCGGTAGAGCAGCAACTCGGGCTCGCTCATCGGCTTGGCTTTTTGGTCGTCCCACAGCGAGGGGATGATGTCTTGGGCGGTCACGCTTCGGCTCCGTGCATCCAATCGGCAATTCGTCAAAATTGCTCATCCGATCGCGATGAGCAGCCTCATTATGCTCGAATAGGCCCGTTGTCTGGGTCGGTCAATGCTTTCCCGTCATTTTGCATCGTAGCGTCGGGATATTGCGATGCAAAATGATCAATCAATGAGCAAAAATGAACAATTCGATTTGACGACCTCCGATGAATTGGGCTAATCCGGATCATGCTTCAGCGCCAGCGCCACCATCTGATCTGCGAGATCGTCGCGACCCAGGGTTACGCGGCGGTGCCGGATTTGATGATAAGGCTCGGAGCGTCCCGCGCCACCGTCGCACGCGACATCCAGGACCTGGCTCTGGCGGGGCGCATCCGTCGCGTCCGCGGCGGTGCCGAGGCGATGCACGGCGCGCCGGCCTTGGCCGAGCCCAATTTCGACGCCAACCAGCTGCGGCACCGCGAATTGAAGCGGGCGATCGCGCGCACCGCCGCCGAACTCTGCCAGCCCGGCGAATCCGTGATCATAGATGGCGGCACCACCACCTTCGCGATGACCGAATTCATCGGCGGGCGCGATCTGCAGGTGCTCACCAATTCCTTTCCGATCGCGGAATATCTGATGAAACGCGGCCAAGCCCGCGTGATCCTGCCGGGCGGCGAGATCTTCCGCGAGCAGGGCCTGATCCTGAGCCCCTTCGAAGACGACGCCATCGAGCGGTTCATCGCCTCCAAGGCCTTCATCGGTGCCATGGCGATCACCCAGCATGGCCTGATGCAGACCGATCCTCTGCTGATCCGCGCGGAGCAGAAGCTCATCCGCCAGGCGGAGACCATGATCGTTCTGGTGGACAGCAGCAAATTCCGCAGCCGCGGCAGTCTCATCCTCTGCCCGCTGGAACGGATCGACATGATCATCACGGATGACGGCATCGAAACCAGCACGCACAAGATGCTGACCGATGCCGGTATCGAAGTCGTTATCGCCCACACGCTGAAGACCGCATCCGTCGCCTGAACGGCATCGGTCGAAGCGTGTGAAGGAGAACCGGTAACAGGGGAGGCCGGCCATGATCGATCGCACTGGGATCGATTGCATTGGGAGTGATTGCGTAAAGCATCGAATTCTCCGGCCGCGCTGACTCATCCGGCGCCATGGGAATCGCCGTTTTCGATATTGGCAAGACCAATGTGAAGCTGTCGCTGGTGGAAGCCGGCGACATCCGTCACAATTTGGTCGCGCCGAACAAGGTGGTCGCCGCCCCGCCTTACCCGCATTACGACGATGCGGCCCTGTGGGCGTTCTTGAAGAACGGCCTCGCCAGCCTCGCGCGCTCCACCCATATCACCGACATCGTGATCGTCGCACATGGTGCAGCGGCGGTTCTGGTCGATGCCGATGGCGGGCTCGCTCTGCCGATCCTGGATTACGAAGCGCCGATCGCCGATCCGGAATACGACCGGATCGCATCGCCGTTCTCGGAAACCTTCACGCCGCACATGGCCAATGGCCTGGTGGTCGGAAAGCAGGTCCATTGGCAGGCGGCGAACTTTCCCGATGCCTTCCGCCGGGTCGCGCATATCATGACCTATCCGCAATATTGGTCTTTCCGCTTGAGCGGCGTATTGAGCAGCGAGGTGACCTCGCTCGCCTGCCATACCGGCCTCTGGCAACCGGCCGCCGGCGCCTTCAGCAGCTTCGTGCATAGCATGGGCTGGGAATCCCTGTTCCCGCCGTTGCGCAAAGCCGCCGAGATCTTGGGTCCGGTATCGCCGAAAGTCCGCGCAGAGACCGGATTGCCGGCCGATTGCCGCGTGCGCGTGGGCATCCACGACAGCAGCGCGTCGTTCCTGCGCCACCGCTTCTCGCGCCCGCTGCCTTTCGCCGTGGTCTCCACCGGCACCTGGGTGGTGAACATGGCGGCGGGAGCCGATGTCTCCAGATTGCCGGAGAACCGGAACTGCCTCGCCAATGTCGATGCCTTGGGAGCACCGGTCCCCTGCTGCGTTTTCATGGGCGGCCGCGAATTCTCACTGCTCACCGAGGGCTTGAGCGGTGCAATCACCAATCTCGAAGCCGCCGCTGCCGTGATCAAAAAGCGAGCGCTCCTCGTTCCGCCCATCGCCGATCTCGGCGGGCCTTTCGCCGGATTGCCACTGGGAAGGACCATCGGCGGCAAGCTTGAAAGCGACGAGGAGATCGTCGCGCGTGCCTGCCTCTATCTCGCCCTGATGACCGACTACTGCCTCGATCTCATCAAGGCGAAAGGCCCGGCGATCGTCGAAGGCAGCCTGATCGGCAACGAACTCTATCTTTCGGCGCTCGCCGAATTGCGCCGGCCGGAATCCGTGCTGGTCTCCAGCGATTCCACCGGCACCATCAGCGGCGCCATGCTGCTGGCCGATGCGAAAATCGAGGATACGACCAGCACCGTGGAGCCGATCGAATTCAAACTGGGTGCCTATAAAAACGCCTGGCGGGAGGCGCTCGCCGCATGAACCTGGTCGAGGCCTCGGGTATCTCGAAATCTTTCGGCGCGGTCCGCGTCTTGAAGGACGTCAGTTTCGATGTGCGCCCTGGAGAGGTGCATGCACTGCTTGGCGAGAACGGTGCGGGCAAGTCCACGTTGATCAAGATCATTGCCGGGGTGATCGCTCCAGATGGCGGTGAGATCACGGTCGGCGGTCAGGCGGTTCGCTTCTCCTCGCCGCGCGATGCGGCGCAGCACGGGATTGCCACGGTTTATCAGGAACTCCTGCTGTTCCCGGAATTGACCGTCGCCGAGAATATCTTCATCGGCCATGCGCCGCTGACCCACGGACGCCGGCTGGATTGGCAGCGGATGCGCGCCCAGGCGCGATCCCTGCTCGATTCGCTCGACAGCCACGATCTCGACGTGGATGCCATCGTCGGGCGGTTATCCGTGGCGAACCGACAGAGGGTCGAAATCGCCAAAGCCCTGTCGCAGAACGCCAAGCTGGTCGTCATGGACGAGCCGACCGCGGCCCTTGCCGATGCGGATGCCCGCCGATTGATGGACGTGGTGCGGAAACTGCGCGACCGCGGCGTCGGCATCATCTATGTCAGCCATCGCCTGGCGGAGATCTTCGCCTTGGCGGACCGGGTCACCGTGCTGCGGGACGGCGCCTATATCGGCACCCGCGCCATCGCCGAAGTCAATGAAACCGACCTGGTCTCGATGATGGTGGGCCGCGTCATCGATCATCTGTTCCCGAAAAGCGAGACCTCGCCGGGCGCGGATATCCTTGAGCTGCGGAATGTCTCTCACCGGGATGCGGTGAAGGATGTGAGCCTCACTTTGCGCAGAGGCGAGATCGTCGGTATCGCGGGATTGATCGGCTCGGGACGCACCGAACTCGCCTTGACGATTTTCGGTATCACGCCTGCCACGTCCGGAGAAATTTTGATCGACGGCAAACCGGTCGCGATCCGAAGTGCCGGCGCGGCGCGAAGCCTGGGCATCGCCTATGTGCCCGAGGATCGCGGGCTGCAGGGTTTGATCCGGCCCCAGACGCTCCGTGAGAACGTGTCGCTCGCGATCCTCGACCGGATCGCCAATGCCTTGGTCATCAACCGTGGCAAGGAGGGCGCGGTCGCCCGGGATGCCATTGCGCGTTTCGGGATCCGGACCCGTGGCCCGGAACAGCGCGTGCGGCAGCTTTCAGGCGGCAATCAGCAAAAGGTCGTGCTGGCGAAATGGATCGCGACCGAGCCGCGCATCCTGATCATGGATGAGCCGACGCGCGGAATAGACGTGGGTGCCAAGGCCGAAATCCACGCATTGATGCGCCGGTTGGCGGAACAAGGCCTGGCCGTGCTGATGATTTCCAGCGAATTGCCGGAGGTGCTCGGCATGAGCGACCGGGTTCTGGTAATGCGCGGCGGCAGGATCGTGCAAGCCTTTGATCGCGCGGAGGCGACGCCGGACGCCGTCGGCTCCGCCATGACGGCGGCCAAGGGCGCCAGTCTCGAATCTATAGGCCTCGAATCCATGGGCCTCGAATCCAGTGGCCCCGAATCCGAGGGGATAGTTTCGTGACGGCATCGGCC
>DASYDA010000440.1:0-2460 GCA_036499865.1 Dongiaceae bacterium
TATGCGACCCTGACTTTGGCGGCCATCGCCGGCGCCGCCGTCCTGGTGCAGGAACGCGCGCTGAAGCGCCATGCCCAGTTCGGCTGGTCGGGCCGCGTCTTGCCGCCCTTTGCCGAGGCCGAGGCTCTGCAAATCCAGCTCTTGACGCTCGCCGCCATTTTGATGGCCGCCGCTTTGGCCTCGGGCGCAGCCAATGAGGTCATGGAGACCGGGCGGGTCCTGGCCTTCACGCATAAGATCCTGCTTTCCTTCCTGGCCTTCGCTCTCATCGTCGTGCTGCTGGTGATGCATCAACGGACGGGCATGCGCGGGCGCTACGCAGCCCGCTGGTTGCTGGTCGGCTATCTGCTGCTGATCCTGGCTTATCCCGGGGTCAAATTCGTTCGGGACGTCCTTATTGGTTAATTCCGCCGCATAGCAGCAAAACCTCAAAATACTGTTGCATTTCAGCACCTGTTCGGGTGTTATCGCCTTGAATTTGGGCACGATAGCGGGACTGCATAGAGAATGAGCATTCAAATCGGGCCGGTGACGCTCTCAGACCCGGTGATCCTGGCGCCCATGTCCGGAGTGACGGATATGCCGTTTCGCCGCCTGGTGAAGCGAGAAGGGGCCGGCCTCGTGGTCAGCGAGATGATCGCCAGCGAGGCGATGATCCGGCAGACCCGCCAGTCCATGAAGATGTCCACCAATTGCGCCGACGAGTTTCCCATGTCGGTGCAGCTCGCCGGCTGCGAGCCGCACGTCATGGCCGAGGCCGCGAAGCTCAATGAGGATCGCGGCGCCGCCATCATCGACATCAATTTCGGCTGTCCGGTGAAGAAGGTGGTGAACGGCGAAGCCGGTTCCGCGCTGATGCGCGACGAGGTCAAGGCCGCGAAGATCCTGGAAGCCACGGTGAAGGCCGTGAAGCTGCCGGTCACCTTGAAGATGCGCACCGGTTGGGACCACAGCAACCGCAACGCGCCCAATCTCGCCAGGATCGCCGAGGATTGCGGCATCCAGATGATCACGGTCCATGGCCGCACGCGTTGCCAGCTCTATAGCGGCTCGGCGGATTGGGCCTTCGTGCGCGCGGTGAAGGAAGCGGTGAAGCTACCCGTCGTCGTTAACGGCGACATCGTCAGCGTCGAGGACGCGGCGAAAGCCAAGGCGGAATCCGGCGCCGACGGCGTGATGGTCGGGCGGGGCGCCTATGGCCGGCCCTGGTTCCTCCGCCAGGTGATGCAGTTCTTGAAGAACGGCGAACGGCTGCCCGATCCGCCCCTCGTCCAGCAATACGCGACCCTGCTCGAGCATTACCGCGGGATCCTGGAGCATTACGGCATCGCGACTGGCGTGAAAATCGCCCGCAAACATGTGGCCTGGTATTCCAAGGGCCTTTACGGCTCGAACGACTTCCGCACTCGGATCAACCAGATGGACGATCCCGCCGCGGTGGAAACCGCGATCCACGACTTCTATCAGCCGCAAATAGACCAAACCCCGATAGATCAAACCGTCGCGCAGGCCGCGGCTTGATGAACCGGCCGGCGAACGCACAACGCATCGCGCCGGAAGCTCACGCCGCCACGAAGCCCGTCTGGTCATCGCTTCTCGATGCGGTTCCCTTCGCTTTGCTGGTGCTCGATCCCGAGGATCGCGTCACCGCCGCCAACCATGCCGCCGAGCAGCTTCTGCGCACCGGCCGCACCTTGCTGCAGGGCAAGCCGCTCGGCGACTATGTGGCGGGGGACAGCCCGCTTTTCGCGCTGATCGCCGAGGCACGGAACGGCAGCATCGCCGTCGCCGAACCCGATCTCGCCCTTTCCGGCCCGCGGTTGCAGGCCGCGCATGTGGCGATCGACGCGGCGCCGATCGCCGAGCAGCCCGGCCATGTGGTGCTGATCGTCAAGGATCGCAGCATCGAGCGCCGCTTGAACCGGCAAAGCCTCAGCCGCGACGCCTCGCGCTCGGCCAAGGCCATGGCCGCCATGCTGGCGCATGAGGTGAAGAATCCGCTCTCCGGTATCCGCGGCGCCGCGCAATTGCTGGAGAAACGGATCGGCGACAGCGACCGGGTGCTGACCCAGCTCATCTGCGACGAGACCGACCGCATCGTCGGCCTGGTCAACCGCATGGAGATCCTGGGCGACGAGCGCCCCGCGCCGATGAGCCCGGTCAACGTGCACGAGGTCCTGAACCATGTGCGGCGCCTGGCTACCGCCGGCTTCGCCCAGCGCGTGGCCTTCCGCGAGGAATACGACCCGTCGCTGCCGCCGGTCTGGGGCAATCGCGATCAGCTCGTGCAGGTCTTCCTCAATCTGGTGAAGAACGCCTCCGAGGCCTGTCCCGATCAGGGCGGCGTCATCGTGATGGCAACGCAATTCGTGCCCGGCCTCAGGCTCGGCGACCGCTTCTCCGGCCCCCGGCCGCGCCTCGCTCTCACGGTGCGCATCCAGGACAATGGCGCCGGCATTC
>DASYDA010000441.1:0-7321 GCA_036499865.1 Dongiaceae bacterium
TGGATCAACGAGATCTATCAGACGACCTCGTTCGAGATCGAGACGATCGGGGACGAGCGCTAAGAGCGCGCCCTCTCGCGCAGCACGAAGACGCGGATCGCGCTGGAGAGATTGGGTCCGGCCGGGTCGGCCGCGCGGGCATCGTCGATCGCGGCGATCAGGCCGGCGACGGTTGATTTCCGCGCCTGCGCGATTTCGCCCAGCGCATCCCAGAACGCCGTTTCGAGGGTGATGCTGGTCCGATGACCGGCGATGGTCAGGGAATGCTTCTTGATCGCGGTCGGCGAGGCCATCAGAGGAAACACGGGCTCATAGGAAGCGCAGGGTCTGGCCGATGCCGCGGGCCTGCGCCTTCGTGAGCAAGGCGGCGCCCAGGGCGATATCGCTGAGGCTCAGGCCGCGATGCCAGAAGAGGATGGTCTCGGAATCGTTCTCGCGGCCGGGCTTCTTGCCGGCGACGATCTGGCCCAGTTCGGCGTGGAGATTCTGCTCGGTCAGACGGTCGGAATCCACATGCGCGCGCAGCGAGCCGAAGGGCAGGCCCTTGCGGCACTGGCCCCAGTCATCGACCACCATCTTGTCCATGACATCGGTCAGCGAGAGTTCGACAGCGCTCATGGTGCCATAGGGCACCACGAAGGCGCCTTTCTTGATCCAGGACGTTTTGAAGAGGGGTTCGGGCGCGGGGAGGCGCGAGGCCTCCACCATGATGTCGGCGCCCTTGAGGCAGGATTCCCAATCCTCGGTGGCGACCACCTTCTTGCCGAGATCGGCGGAAAGTTTCGCGGCAAAGGCGTCGCGGCTCTCCGCGCGCTTCGAATGCACGCGGATCTCGTCGAAGTCGAACAAACGGTCCAGCAGCTTGACGTTCCAATAGGAGCTGCCGCGCGCGCCGATATGGCCCAGCACCTTGGAATTCTTGCGCGCGAGATATTTGGCGCCGAGCGCGGTCATGGCGCCGGTGCGCATATCGGTGATGTGGGTGGCGTCCAGGATCGCCTTCGGCATGCCCGTATTCGGGTCGAAGAGATTGAGGATCGCCATTTCGGAGGGCAGACCCTGCTGGAAGTTGTTCACGAAATCGCCGACCACCTTGACGCCGGCGAAGCCCAAAGGCTTCACCACGCCGCGCAGCACGTTGAAATGGCCCTTGGTCGAGTTTTCCGGGATCAGATGCACGCGGGGCTCGATGACCGTCAGGCCGGAACCCTGGGCGCGCAACCCGCCCTCGACCGCCGCCAGGATCTCCTGGTCGGTCAGCGCCAGCTTTTCGACATCGGCGGCGTTGAGATAGCTGACGAAAACCTGCGGTGTCGCCCGACTCATCTCGGGTAGCTCATTTCGGACCGAGCATGTCGGCGGGCTTCACCCAGGCGTCGAACTGCTTCTCGTTCAAGAGGCCGAGCGAGAGCGCGGCCTCCTTGAGGCTGGTGCCTTCCTTATGCGCCTTCTTCGCGACCTTGGCCGCGTTGTCGTAGCCGATATGGGTGTTGAGCGCGGTGACCAGCATCAGCGACTGTTCCAGCGACTGCTGGATCCGCGGCAGGTTCGGCGTGATGCCGACCACGCAATTGTCGGTGAAGCTGTTGCAGGCGTCCGCAATGAGGGTGCCGGATTGCAGCACGTTGTGGATGATCACCGGCTTGAAGACGTTGAGTTCCAGATGGCCGTTGGAGCAGGCGACGGTGACGGCGACATTGTTGCCCATCACCTGAGCGGCCACCATGGTCATCGCCTCGGCCTGGGTCGGGTTGACCTTGCCCGGCATGATCGAGGAACCGGGCTCGTTCTCCGGCAGATTGATCTCGGCCAGGCCCGAACGCGGGCCGGAGCCCAGCAGGCGGATATCGTTGGCGATCTTCATCAGCGAAGCGGCGATGGTGTTATAGGCGCCGGAGATCTCGGAGAAGGCGTCATGCGCCGCCATGCCCTCGAACTTGTTGGCGGCGGCCACGAACTTGAAACCGGTCAGCTTGGAGAGCTCGTTGGCGAAGCTCTTGTCGAAGCCCTTGGCGGCGTTCAACCCGGTGCCCACCGCCGTGCCGCCCTGCGGAATCGAGAGGAGATGCGGCAGGCAGTTCTTCACCCGCTCGATGCCGCTCTTCACCTGGGCCGCATAGCCGGAGAATTCCTGACCCAAGGTCACCGGCGTCGCGTCCTGGAGATGCGTGCGGCCGATCTTGATGATCTTCGCGAATTCCTTCGACTTCGCGGCGAGCGCTTCCTGGAGATGCGCCAGCGCCGGCACCACATCCTTATGGATCTGCTGCACCGCCGCGATATGCATGGCGGTCGGGAAGGAATCGTTGGAGGACTGGCCGTAATTCACCTGGTCGTTGGGATGGATCGGCTTCTTGTCGCCGCGCTTGCCGCCCAACATCTCATTGGCGCGGTTGGCCAGCACTTCGTTGACGTTCATGTTGGTCTGCGTGCCGGAGCCGGTCTGCCAGACCACCAGCGGGAAGTGTTCGTCCAGCGTGCCGTCGGCGACTTCCGCGGAGGCCGCGTCGATCGCCTTGCCGAGCTTCGCATCGAGCTTCTTCAGCTTCATATTGGCCCGCGCCGCCGCTTGCTTCAGCAGGCCGAAACCGTGGATCAGCCCCTCCGGCATGCGCTGTCCGCCGATCTTGAAATTCTGCAGGCTGCGCTGCGTCTGCGCGCCCCAGAGCTTGTCCATCGGCACCTCGATCGGTCCCATGGAATCGGTCTCGGTGCGGGTGGCGGATTTGGCGGATTTGGCCATGGGGGGAATCTCCGGGAGGGGTGATGCAGGTCGGGAATTCGCTATGCGCTTTTACCGGGAAAACCTGGCGCGTGGAAGGCCTTAAGGCCTAGGATATTGCGGGGGATATCGCGGGCTTTTGTCGCTGGGGGAATTCCAAATGCGGTGCTGGCGATCGTTCGCTTTGTGCGCGGTCTTCGTCGCCGCGCTGGCCGCGGGATGCGACATGCACGCGCTGATGGACAATATCGTGCCGCCGGCGGATGTGGAGCAGGCCAAGGCGCTCGTCGCCCTGTTCCAGAAGCGCGATTTCGATGCCATCGCCACGCGCTTCGACGGCGCTGATCCCGGCCTCCGGCCAAATCTGGAACGGATGGCGGAGATGCTGCCCAGCGATCCACCGGTCGCGATCACCGAAACGCTGGCGAGCGCCCACACCGACAGCAATACCGGTACCAGCTACGAGCTCTCGCTGCTCTACCAGTTTCCCAAGGCCGAGATCCGGGCCGATATGAAGTTTCGCGAGGTGAAGGATGGGCTGCGCTTCCAGAGCGTGACTTTCTCTCCGGATATATCTCGGGCCGTGCAGAAAGTGCTGCTCTCCGAACAGGCCAATAGCAGAGTTTTCCTGGTTCTTCCGGTGCTGCTCCTGGTCGGCGGTGGGCTGGCGGTTTTCCTGCTGCTGCGCCGTCGGAGATCGCGACAGGGCGATAGAAAGCCGTTTTGAATCAATCGGTAATATAACCGCTCTATGCGTTACAAGTTACGCGTTAAGCATAATACACATTTGTCTTTCACAAGTTGAAATCCTGAAAGGGAAACACTAAATTGTTTCCCATGGGTGCAGTGGCCAAATTGCTGGACGATCTGAAGGAGCGCGGCGGCCTCAAGGGCATGGACGTGGCGAACATCGCCGCGGTCTCGCCGGCCACGGTCTCGCGCTGGACGGCGGGCAAGGCCTCGCCGCATCCGAAGACCCAGCTCCTGATTTCCGACCTCCGCTATATCGTGGACCGGCTCGCCGATTTCTACGAGCCGGACGAGGCCAGGATCTGGCTCTATGCCAAGCACCGCCTGCTGAACGGGGCGCGGCCGATCGACCTCATCCACGAAAAGCGGGCGGATGAAGTGCTCGCGGTGATCGAGAGCCTCGACGCCGGCGCCTATACGTGACGCCGGCCCGGTGAACCAAACGGGAGAGGCCCGCGTCCACGAACGGGCGTTGCTTGACGCACTCTCGGCCATCGATCCCGAACCCTTCCGCGACGAGGTCTGGCGGATCACGCGCCAGGGGCGTGATGCCCTGCGCGGCTCCTCGGCCAACGGCCGCTGGAGTCCCGGCGGCGCATTCGACGTGCTCTATACCAGCCTCACCCGCGACGGCGCGCTGGCCGAGATCGGCTTCCGCCTCTCCCTGGAGCCGGTCTGGCCGAGCCGCATGGAGCATGAGCTCCACCGCATCGCCGCATCGGCCGAACGCGTGCTGCACATCCTCGACGTCGTCGATCTGGCGCCGCTCGGCGTCGACGTGCCGCGCTATGAGAGCTTCGACTATACGGCGACCCAGGCCATCGCCGCCGCCGCGCATTTCCTGGAATTCGACGGCTTGCGCGTGCCGAGTGCCAGGGCGGATTGCCACAACCTCGTGCTGTTCCTCGACCGCATTGCCGAGGGTGCCGATCTCACCGTGCGGGAGACGGAGGCGGTGGATTGGGAGAGGTGGAGACGGGGGAGGAGATAGCGGGCTAGGTCCGGTGACCGCTCCACCTTACCTAGGTTCTCACTCTTCCCGAACGTCTTCCAGCGCCGATGCAACAAATTCCGCGGGGCTCGCGATGAACTCACGGATGAGCTTGAAATGGTCGGTATCCTCGAAGTGCGCCGGTTCCAAGCCATATTTCGAGAGCCGGAGCAGCCTGGCGCCGGGATAGGCCATCAGCATCGGCGCATGCGTCGCCATCAGGACTTGGCATCGGCCGCGTTGCTCCATGCGGCGCAGGAGACGCAGGAACATGATCTGCCGCGATGGAGAGAGTGCGGATTCCGGCTCGTCGAAGATGAATATCCCTTGCCGCGCGCAACGCTCCTCGAAGAATCTCAGGAAGCCCTCGCCGTGCGAATGCGAGAGAAAGTCCGGCGGCACTTCCGCGGCGTCGATCGCGGCGCGATCGAGATAGCGTGCGACGGAAAAGAAGCTCTCCGCCTTGAAGAACCAGCCGGTCGTGATCTTCGGCAGCCAGCTCGCCCGCAACGCGTCGGCGAGCCGACCGCCCATCGCCTCGACCGCCATCGAATGATCGACGGGCATATACCCCTTGCCGCCGCCCGCATCATCGTAACCGGCGAGCTTGGCGATTCCCTCGAGCAGCGTCGATTTCCCCGTTCCGTTCTCGCCGACGAAAATCGTAATCGGCCGGTCGAAAGCGAGGTCAAACCCATTGCTGAAGAGAGGAAGACAGAATGGGTAAGCATCGCCGCTGGTGACGCGGGATTCGTCCAACCAGACGCGGCGAAGGTAAGGCGCCGGCAGGTTGATCGTGCGGCTTTTCTTGCTCATGGATGTCTCTTTCCGAGAAACGAACTTGTAATCCGCTTCGTCTGCCTTTGACCCTATAGTGGACAACTATATGCTAGGCTAGCGCACCATCAAAACGGGCAGCGGGTAATAGCCATGCTGGAAACGGACAAGGTGTTTGCCGGCTCGATTCCGGAAAATTACGACCGCTATATAGTGCCGTTGATTTTCGAGCCCTTCGCTGCGGATCTCGCACGACGGGCGGCGTCCTTGTCGCCGGATTCTGTTTTGGAAATCGCCGCGGGCACCCAGTCCATCGCCGCCGCCGCGCATTTCCTGGAATTCGACGGCCTGTGCGTGCCGAGCGCGCGGGCGGATTGCCACAACCTCGTGCTGTTTCTGGACCGGGTTGCTGATGGCAACGATCTCAACGTGCGGGAGACGGAGGCGGTGGATTGGGAGAAGTGGAGACGGGGGAGGAAAGAGAGATAATCGCCAAACTGCGTGTTCGTTTCCGGACGACACCAGGATTCGCCACATCAGCTCTCGGGTTTCTCAGCGTTTCGCGATCGACTGGTGGAATTCGCCAGGATGAACCGGCTGTGCTCGGATTCGGTCGCATCGTCGGCGGGGAACATACATTCGAGGCGCAGCTCCTCCGCCGTGACGGATTGCGGGGTTCCGACCGTCGTAATCATCGAGAAGTAATTCAACGTCACGCCATTTTTTACGAATGTGAGCGGGATCATCGGCAGAGCGTCGCCCGCTGACGGCGCATGCCACTCCGGCTTTATTCCAGGATACTGAGACAGTTCCGCAAGAAGCGCCTTCGTCTTCTCGTCGATGACGTGTCCGAGCGCTTCCCGATAGACGCGCGCAAGCAACCCGCGTGCCGCGTCCGGCCAGTTCGCGATGTACGGCCTCATGCCCGCCGGGTCGAACATAAGGCGCAACAAGTTACGCGGGCTCGGCCGCGCGGCCATATCGACAAAACAGTTGAACAATCGCGGTGCTGCGTCGTTGGTCATCAGCACGTTCCAGTGCCGATCCATGACGATTGCCGGGAAGGGTTCGTGCTGGCGCAGCATCCGTTGCAGAGCTGCGCGGATACTGTTCATAACAGGCGCATCGAGAGATCGGTCGGCATAGAGCGGCGCATAACCGGCGGCCATCAAGAGCTCATTCCTCTCGCGCAGCGGCACGTCGAGGGCCTGGGCGAGATCGAGCAGCATTTGGCGGCTCGGGGTGCTTCGGCCGCTCTCGACAAAACTGATGTGCCTCTGCGAGACACCCGCATCAAACGACAAATCCAGTTGTGTCTTCCCGCGGACATCCCGCCATTGGCGCAAGAGAATGCCGGCGGAATTGGCAACCGGTTTGATATCGCTGGCCGTTGCTTTCATGTCGACCAAACCCTTGTTCGACTTTATGGATCCGCAGCCTGATTGGCGTTCTTCGCCGGTCCCGGTCCCGGTCCCCGGCAGGCGGGGCGGCGTACCTCGGATCAAGGCTGCATTCCTTGACCCAAGGCACCATTCCGCGCACCTGGCGAGATTGATCAACTGGCGAGACTGGATCAGGCATCAGCCGAAAGCAACCGGCCCCACGGCACCGATCCAGCGACGCACCTTCGTGTCGTCCTTCTCATCCATATAGAAGAAATGCGTCATCGTCGGATGCACGGTTTTCTTCGACCGATCGTCGGGTGTCATGTCCACGGTGCCGTGGAACACTTTCAAGAAGCCGGCATCCCAGTACTCGGTGACGTGATGCAGCGCGGTGAACCCGCTGTCGATAAAAGCCCTCAGATTCGCCCGGATGGCTTCGCGGCCTTGCCAGTCGGCCACGCCAAGGTTGCAAACAGCATCCTCCGTGAAGCACTCGAATCCCTTCCCGAAGGTCTTGTCGTCGATCTCTTTCCACATGTCGAGGAGCCAACGGGGCGGCTCCTTCTTGGTAAACACGGCTTGCATAGCTTGCTCCTGGATTATGTTGCTCGTTCCGTGCTTAAGAAATAGTCGGATAATGACTTGGCTCAATTACGTGTCAGGTAATAAAGCGGAGACCGATTCCAGGATAATCCG
>DASYDA010000442.1:0-8514 GCA_036499865.1 Dongiaceae bacterium
TCGACGTGGCCGGGCGTGTCTATCAGGTTAAGCTGGTAGCGCTGCCCGTCGCGGGCGAGGTATTCGAGCGCGGCAGTCTGCGCCTTGATGGTGATGCCGCGCTCGCGCTCGAGGTCCATGGAATCCAGCACCTGCGCTTCCATTTCGCGGTCGCTCAGGCCGCCGCACAATTGTATAAAGCGATCAGCCAGCGTGGATTTGCCGTGATCGATGTGAGCGATGATGGAGAAGTTGCGGATGTGGGCGAGGTCGGTCATTTCAACTGGAAAGCTGGCGCCTTGTGCGGCGCAAGATATAGGGGCTGCGACGCCGCCGTGCAACCGGCGAAAAGTGCGCCTGATCAGTGGGTTAGGCGCCGGCTGGTGAAGCTGCGCCGGGTTGGGTTAGGCTCGCTCGTTGAAACACCAGATCGGAACGGGGGACCCCATGCGCCGGATCGTCGGACTCGCTGCATTCGTGATGCTTGCCGGAATTTTCGCCGGGTCGCTCGGCGGCTTCACCCGCATGGCCCGCGCCGACGATCCCTGGATGGTGCTGCCGCCCACGCCGGCTTTGCCCAAGGCGGCGAAGAGCGGCCTGGCGCCGGTGGACGGGATCAAGATCTGGTACGCCGAGTTCGGCCCGTCCGGTGCGCCGATCGTCATCATGCTGCATGGCGGCCTTGGCAACTCGAACTACTTCGGCAACCAGGTGCCGGTGCTGGCCAGGAAGTACCGCGTCATCGTGATGGACAGCCGCGGCCACGGCCGCAGCTCCCGCGACGCGCAGCCCTATGGCTACGACCTGATGTCGAATGATGTGTTGGCACTCATGGACTATCTCCATGTGAAGAAGGCGGCGATCGTGGGCTGGAGCGACGGCGCCATCATCGGCCTCGACATCGCGATCCATCACCCGGAGCGCATCGCGAAGCTGTTCGCCTTCGCCGCCAATTCCGATCCCAGCGGCGTCGCCGACATCAGCAAGAGCAAGGTCTTCAACGACTATATCAACGGCACCGAAAAGGAATACGCGGCGCTCTCGCCGACGCCGAAGGACCACAAGGCCTTCCTGGACGAGATCGGCAAGATGTGGGCCTCACAGCCGAATTTCACCAAGCAGCAGCTCGCCGGCATCACCACGCCCACCTTGATCGTGGACGGCGATCACGACGAGGCGATCAAGCGCGAGAACACCGAATACATGGCGACGACGATCCCGCATGCCGGCCTGCTGATCCTGCCCCGGGTCGGCCATTTCGCCTTCCTCCAGGATCCGGCGCAGTTCAACGACGCGTTGAAGCACTTCCTCACGCACCTGCCCGACGCGAAATAGGGCGCGCGTCGCGGCGTTCGCTATTTCCGCAATTCGCCGCCTGTCGCCTTGTTCACCGCGCCGACGATCTTCGCCGAGACGCCTTCGATCTCAGCGTCGGTCAGGGTCTTCTCGCGCGGTTGCAGGGTGACCGAGATCGCGATGGATTTCCGGCCCTCGCCGAGGCTGCCGCCTTCGAAGACGTCGAACACCGAGACATCGGTGATCAGCGCCTTGTCGGCGCCCTTGGTGGCCTTCAGCAGCTTTTCCGCCGGCACGTCGGCCGCAACCACGAAGGCGAAATCGCGCGCCAGCGGCTGGAAGGCCGAGGCGTTGAGCAGCGGCCGGGCGGTGCCTTTGCCGCGCGGCATCGGCACGCGATCCAGGAACACCTCGAAGCCGACCGCCGGCCCCTTCAACCCCAGAGCCTGCATCACCTTCGGATGCAGTTCACCGAACTGCGCCAGCACATTGGGGCCAAGGCGCAGGCTCGCCGAACGGCCGGGATGGAAATAGCCCGGCGCATCCGCGGTCGCCTGCAGGTTCTCGGTGGGCGCGCCAAGCGCGCTCAACAGCGCCATGGCGTCGGCCTTCGCATCGAAGGCATCGACGCCGCGCGGCTTCTGGCTCCAATGCCGCGCCGTCAGGTCGCCGGCGCGAATGCCGGCCGCCACGGAGAGCTGGCCCTTCGGCGTTTCATTGGCGAAGCTCGGGCCGACTTCGTAGAGCGCCGCATCGGGATAGCCGCGATCGGCGTTGCGCCCGGCGGCCTGCAGCAGATTGCCGAGGATCGAGGGCCGCAGCACGTCGAGATCGGCGCTGATCGGATTGGCCAGCGGAAGGAGCGCGTTGTCGCCGGCGAACAGCTTCGCCACCGTGCCCGGCATGAAGCTGAAGGTCACCGCCTCATCGAGCCCGCGCGTGGCCAGGATGCGCTTGGCCTGCTGCACCCGGCGCTGCGCCGGCGTCACCGCCTGGCGCGGCACCGCACCCTCGCGCGGCATGGAGACCGGCGCGATATTGTCGAAGCCGTTGACCCGCAGCACTTCTTCGACGAGATCGGCCTCGCCTTCGACATCGGCGCGCCAGGTCGGCGTGGCCACCTGCCAGGAAGTCGTGCTCGTGGGGGTCACGGTGAAGCCCAAGGTTTCCAGGATCTGCCGCTGCTTGTCGCTCGCGACTTCGCAGCCGCCGAGGGATTCGACGCGGGCCGGCCGATAGCCGATGGTATGCGCGTCCTTCGGCATCGCCCCGGCGGCAGTGACTTCGCTCGTCTCGCCGCCGCAGAGTTCCAGGATCAGGGCGGTCGCCACATCGACGCCCCATCCGGCGGATTTGGGATCGACGCCGCGCTCGAAGCGATAGCGCGCATCGGAGAGGATGCCGAGCTTGCGCCCCGTGCGCGCGACCTGGATCGGATCGAACAAGGCGACTTCCAGGAAGACCTCGGTGGTGTCGGGCGAACAGCCCGACTCCGTCCCGCCCATGATGCCGCCGATCGCCTCAGGTCCGCGCTGGTCGGCGATCACCACCATGCCGGCTTCGAGTGCATAGGTCTTGCCGTCGAGGGCGAGCACGGTTTCGCCGTCCTTCGCCGCGCGCATTGTGGGATCGCCCGCCATCTTCTTCGCGTCGAAGACATGCAGCGGGCGGCCGAGATCGTAGGTGACGAAATTGGTGATATCGACCAGCGTCGAGATCGGCCGCAGGCCGACGGAGATCAGCCGGTCTTGCAGCCATTGCGGGCTCGGGCCGTTCTTCACGCCCCGAAAGGTGCGTCCGGCCACATAGGGGCAGCCGGTCGCGGCGCTGGGATCGATGCGCCATTGGAGCGGACTCTTGAACGTGCCGGATTGGTGCTGCGGCGCGAAAGGCTTCAGCATGCCGAGCCCGGCCGCGGCGAGATCGCGGGCAATGCCGTGGACGCCGAGGCAATCGGCGCGGTCCGGCGTCACCTTGATCTCGATGACCGGGTCGTCGAGCTTGCGGTACTTGGCGAAGCTCTCGCCGACCGGCGCATCGGCCGGAAGATCGATGATCCCGTCATGGTCGTTGCCCAGCCCCATCTCGCGGGCCGAGCAGAGCATGCCGTTGGAAGCCTCGCCGCGGATGATTCCGGCCTTCAAATCGAGATTGGTGCCGGGGATATGGCTGCCGGCGGGGGCGAAGACGCCCTTCATGCCGGTCCGCGCATTGGGCGCGCCGCAGACCACCTGGATGATGCCCTTGCCGGTATCGACCTGGCAGACCCGCAGCCGGTCGGCATTGGGATGCTGCTTCGCTTCCACCACATAGCCGATGGTGAAGGGCGCCAAGGCTTGCGCGCGATCCTCGATGCCTTCGACCTCGAGGCCGAGATCGGTCAAGGCCTTGGCGATGGTCGCCGCATCGGCCGCGGTGTCGAGATGCTGCTTGAGCCAGGAGAGGGTGAATTTCATCGCGTCAATCCTCCCACGGCGGAGGGGACGTCGAGCGGCATGAAGCCGTAATGCTTCAGCCAGCGGAGATCGGCGTCGTAGAAGGTGCGGAGATCCGGGATGCCGTATTTCAGCATGGCGATGCGCTCGATCCCCATGCCGAAGGCGAAGCCCTGGTATTTCTCGGGATCGATGCCGCAATTCTTCAGCACCTTGGGATGCACCATGCCGCAGCCGAGGATCTCCAGCCAATCGTTGCCGGCGCCGAGCTTCAATTCTCCGCCGGAGCGGTCGCAGCCGATATCGACCTCCGCGGAGGGTTCCGTGAAGGGGAAATAGCTGGGGCGGAAACGCAGCCGCAAATCGTCGATGCCGAAGAAGGCGCGCACGAAATCCTGCAGGCAACCTTTCAGATGGCCCATATGCGTCGATTGATCGACCACCAGGCCTTCGACCTGATGGAACATCGGCGAATGGGTCATGTCGCTATCGACGCGATAGGTGCGGCCCGGGCAGATGACGCGGATCGGCGGCGGCTCGCTTTGCATGGTGCGGACCTGCACCGGCGAGGTGTGCGTGCGGAGCACCATCTGGCTGCCGTCGGGGCCTCCGTTCGAATCCTGAGCCGGCAGATAGAAGGTGTCCTGCATCTGCCGCGCCGGATGATCCTTCGGGATGTTCAGCGCTTCGAAATTGTGGAAGTCGTCCTCGATATCGGGGCCTTCGCGCACGCCGAAGCCCATCTCGCCGAAGATCGCGATGATCTCGTCGATGGTCTGGCTGATCGGATGGATCTTGCCCAGGCTTTCCGGACGCGCGGGCAAAGTGAGGTCGAGCTTTTCCGATTTCAGCCGGACATCGATGGCGGCTTCGGCCAAAGCGGATTTGCGGCTCTCGATCGCCCCGGTGACGGCGTCCTTCACCAGGTTGAGCTGCTGGCCGAAGCTCTTGCGCTCTTCCGGGGACAGTGTTCCCAGGGTCTTCATCAGCCCAGTGATCTCGCCCTTCTTGCCGAGCGACTCCACGCGGATCGTTTCCAGGACGTCGCTGCTGGCGGCCGCATCGGCGGCACTCCGCCACTTTTTCTCCAACTCGCCGAGATCTTGCATTTCGCTCGTTTCCCGCCCGCTTGTGGGCGCCGAATTCATCGCAAAAGAAAAGGGAGGTCCGGATACCCGGCCTCCCCATCTCCGTCAATCAACATTAGTTTGGCAGGATAAGCCGGGTTATTCCAACTGCATCATAAACAGCATTAATGCGCCGGAAGCCAGGGTCTGGGGTTTGCCGTCGACCAGGGCGCCGTCGAAGGCGACCTTCTTGGTCTGGCGGTTATGCACGAAGCTGAGCTGGATCTCGTGCCGGTTGCCATTGCCGCTGATCCGCTTGATGGTCGCGGTCACCACGATGATGTCGCCATCATTGTTGTATTTCGGCGAAGTTCCGCCTTGCCACTCCACCTTGCCGCGGGCCCCGGCGATATCCAGGGTCAGCAGGTCGTTGCTCTTGCCGGGGATGACGCTTTCCGCCTGCTTGACCGTGTCGATATCGTCGGCATAGCGGCTGCAACCCGGCACGCCCAGAAAGGCAAATCCGGCTGCGCCCAGTACCAGAACCAGGATCAGCCGGAGCCGGGTCAAATTTACTTCACCAGCGCCTCTTGGGCCTGCCGGCACAACTGCGCGAAGGCCGCAGGCTCGCTGTTCGCGAGATCCGACAGCACCTTGCGGTCGACTTCGATGCCCGCCCTCTTCATTCCGTTCATGAACTGGGAATAGGTCAGGCCATGCTCGCGCACGCCGGCATTGATGCGCTGGATCCACAGACCGCGGAAATTGCGCTTCTTGGCGCGGCGGTCGCGATAGGCGTATTGCAGGCCCTTCTCGACCTTTTCGATCGCGATCCGGTAATTGGTGCCGGCGCGGCCGACATAGCCCTTGGCCATATCGACGATTTTCTTATGGCGGGCGTGGGTGGTGACGCCCCGTTTGGTGCGAGCCATGTTTTGCTCTCCTCTCTGACTTTACGCGTTCGGCAGGAAGAACCGCCGGACTTTCTTGGTGTCCTGGTCCGCCATCACTTCCATGCGCCGGCTCTGCTGGCGCATATCGGTGGGACGCTTGGACATGCCGTGGCGCTTATTGGCCGGCTTGAATTTAACCTTGCCGGACGCGGTCAGAGAGAAGCGCTTCTTGGCGCCGCTCTTGGTCTTCATCTTGGGCATTTTCTTTCCTTCGAAATGCGTTTGAAACTCGGCGGTTGGGCATGCCCTATGCTCAGCCGTGGCCGCCTTCCAGATCGCTCGAAACCGCGATCGGACGCGGGGTTATAGCGACTGAAGTCCCGGAAAACAAGTGTCTGCGGTGGTCTATATGGCTGTTATCGGCGAGAGTCAGATAGCTTATTTATAGCCGTATCAAATGGTTATCGGACCAGGTAACGAAATCGGCGGCCTTTGCGAAGGCTCAGCCGAGCAACCCCAGCACTCTCGCCAGCCAATAGAGCCCGGCCAGGCCCCAGACATAGGGGTCGATGGCAAGGGCGGCGAGCGCCGAGAGGATGCCGATCAGGCCCCAGCCCCATTGCCGCCGGAGGCAGGCGATGAAGCCGGCCAGCAGCCCGAGCGGCGCCAGCAACAGAGTCGCCTTGTAGAAGGCGGTGACACCGAAGATCACCGCCAGCGCCCCGAAGACCGGCGGTGAGAAGCCGGCCGGGGGGCGGCTCGACCAGGGTCGAAGCTCCTCGAGCAGTGTCGGAGGATTGAGCGGAGCGGGGATGTATCCGGCATCGACCGCCCGGCCATAGACCCGCGCCGGAACCCCTTCGGGCTCCGGACCGAGATGCGGTTCTATCCTGTCCGGAAGGTTGCGATCGTCCGTCATGGAGGGCTGACGCCTGAATCAGGCGTTGGTGGCGCTCACTTCGGCGCCACCACCATGATCATCTGCCGACCCTCGAGCCGCGGCGAGGATTCGACCTTGGCGATCTCGTCGAGCTCCTGGCGCACCTTGTCCAGCACCTTCATGCCGAGCTCCTGGTGCACCATCTCGCGACCGCGGAAGCGCATGGTGACCTTCACCTTGTCGCCCTCCTCGAGGAAGCGATGCACAGCACGCATCTTGACTTCGTAGTCGTGGATATCGATGCCGGGGCGCATCTTGATCTCTTTGACCTCGATGACCTTCTGCTTCTTGCGCGCGGCGTTCTTGCGCTTCTGGTCTTCGTATTTGTACTTGCCGTAGTCGAGGATCTTGCAGACCGGCGGCTGCGCGGTCGGCGATATCTCCACCAGATCCAACCCGGACTCCTGGGCCATGGAAATGGCCTCGCGGGTGGAAATCACACCATGCATGGTGCCATCCTCCAGGACCAAGCGGACCTGGGGAATGTTGATCATCTGATTGACGCGCGGGCCGTTATCACGGGACGGCGCGTTCTCTTTCTCGGGTGGCCTGGCTATGGTCTGCTCCTGTTTCTGTTGACCAAAACAAAAAGCGCCGCACCCCCGGCACCCGATGTCACTCGGGCTGCCGACCGGCCGCGACGCTCAAACGATGTTATTCAAAGGACTTCATCCAAGCCCATTATGGCAGATCGGCGGGGGACTCCGCAATTCGGCAGAATCCCCCAAACCGATCCTTTTAGCTGTGCGATGCCCTAATTCAGCCGGACCCTAGTTCAATCTCTCGAGGGGCGATCGCGCCTGTTCCGCCAGGGTTTTGACCGCCTCGTCCAGGGAAAGCACCTTCTGTTCGGTCTCGCCCAGATAGCGGAGGGCCACGGTTCCGGCTTCCTGGTCGCGCTTTCCGACGGCGAGGACGATGGGAACCTTGGTCAGGCTGTGCTCCCGCACCTTGTAGCCGATCTTTTCGTTGCGGAGGTCGAGCTCGGAGATCAGCCCGGCCTTTTCCAGCGCCGATTGCACTTTGCGGGCATAGTCATCCGCCTCCGAGACGATGGTGCAGACCATCACCTGCAGCGGCGAGAGCCAGAGCGGGAACTTGCCGGCGTAATGCTCGATCAGGATGCCGATGAAGCGCTCCATGGAGCCGAAGATGGCGCGGTGCAGCATGACCGGGCGATGCTTCGCCCCGTCCTCGCCGACATAAGACGCGTCGAGCCGCTCCGGCAGCACGTAATCCACCTGAAAGGTGCCGCATTGCCAGTCGCGGCCGATCGTGTCGCGCAAAACGAATTCCAGCTTCGGCCCATAAAAGGCGCCTTCGCCGGGATTGGTGGAGAATTCGACGCCGGCGGCTGCCGTCGCATCCTTCAAGGTCTGCTCGGCACGATCCCAGACCTCGTCCGATCCGGCGCGGACCGGCGGCCGGTCGGAGAGCTTCACCTTCACATCGGTGAAGCCGAAATCCTTGTAGACCGCCATCAGCAAATCGCAGAACGCCTTGGTCTCGTCGCCGATCTGGTCATCGGTGCAGAAGATATGCGCGTCATCCTGGGTGAAAGCGCGTACCCGCATGATGCCGTGCAGGGCGCCGGAAGGCTCGTTGCGATGGCAGGAGCCGAACTCCGCCAAACGCAGCGGCAGATCGCGATAGCTCTTCAGGCCCTGACGGAAGATCTGCACATGGCCCGGGCAGTTCATCGGCTTCACGGCGAGGGTCTTGTTCTCGCCGTCTTCGACGATGAACATGGCGTCGTGGAATTTCTCCCAATGACCGGAGCGTTCCCACAGGCTGCGGTCCAGGATCTGCGGCGTCTTCACTTCCTGGTAGCCGCTCTTGTCGAGCCGCGCCCGGATGTAGTTTTCCAGCTTGCGGTAGAGCCGCCAGCCTTTCGGATGCCAGAA
>DASYDA010000443.1:0-9147 GCA_036499865.1 Dongiaceae bacterium
GCGATTCGATCTCCATATCTTCGAGAGTCTCATCATCGGCGAAGTCTTCCACCCGGATCGCGAGATTCCGGCAATGCGCCAGGAGCGACGGCGGCAGCGTCCCCAGGATGCGTCGCGCCAGCTCCTCGATTTCGCCGGCACTCGGCGGTGGGCCGAACCGGCGTAGCGAATCTTGATTGTCGGTCATCTCGGCCAATGCTGTGTGCGTTTTGCCGGGGACGGCAAATCCGTTCCGGTGACCTCTTCGACCAGGCGCTACTTGTGATGCGCGGTCGTCAGGAATCCGCGCAAGCGATCGGATTTCGGATTGGCGAAGACTTCCTTGGGATTGCCTTCCTCTTCGATCCGGCCCTGATGCAGGAAGATCACCTTGTTCGCGACCTCGCGGGCAAAGCCCATCTCATGGGTCACCACCAGCATGGTGCGCCCCTCTTCGGCAAGCTGACGCATCACGCGCAGAACCTCGCCGACGAGTTCCGGATCGAGCGCCGAGGTGGGCTCATCGAACAGCATCACCTTGGGCTCCATGGCGAGTGCCCGCGCGATGGCCGCACGCTGCTGCTGTCCGCCGCTGAGATGGCTGGGATAGTGGTTGCGCTTGTCGCCGATCCCGACCTTGGCGAGCAGCCGTTCGGCCCGCTCGACGGCGTCCTTCTTGGACAGTTTCAACACATGGACCGGCGCCTCGATGACATTTTCGAGAATGGTCATGTGCGACCAGAGATTGAAGCTCTGGAATACCATGCCGAGGCTGGCGCGGATGCGGTCCACCTGCTTGTGGTCTTCCGGCACCGCATGGCCGTTCTTGGCCTTCATGCGGATGAGCTCGCCGTTGACGATCACCTTCCCGGCATCCGGCGTCTCCAGCAGGTTGATGCAGCGAAGCAAGGTGCTCTTGCCGGAACCGGAGGAACCGATCATCGCGATCACATCGCCGACATGGGCGGTGACCGAGACGCCTTTCAGAACCTCAAGATCGCCAAACCGCTTGTGCAGATCCTCGACGACGAGTGCCGTATCAGCCATGCTTCCCTCTCGCGATTCGGCGGTTATCCCGCCACTTGGCCCGTTCCGGGTCTGAAGCCATCCCCTGCTCCATTTTATGATTGTTCGATCGCGCATTGCCAATCGGAAATGCGTCCTATTGTTACGGCACGATACAGCCTTAACGCCTCCGCTGGGTATTGACCGGGGGCCAGACATCGCTACTTTTGCGGTTAGGGCAGTTGGGGGAGTAACAAAAAGTGCAATCTTTGGCCCGCGTGGCAATGGCTGCGGCGGTTTTGTATGGCTTGTCGGCAGGATCCGGTTTCGCCGATGAAGGGACTAAGGTCGATTGCAGCCAGATCGACATGAAATTTTCGGCGCCAGGCTACGAAGCCAAATGTACGGACTTCAGCGATGCGACAATCGATGTCAATGGAGAGGCCACCGGCGCGCGCAAAACGGAACAGATTCTCGCAATTTCCAACGATACTTATCTGGTCGCCGTTGACGATCGCCCGCTCGGCAGCCGGATTTTTATAAAGCGCAGCGGCCTCGAGGAAAACGTGGAGCGGTTTTTCCCGAACACCCGGGTCACCGATTGGTCGCCGGCCAATTCCGTTGCAGGTTTCGAAGTCGGGGAGTTTACCGGCGGTCCTGCGAATATCAATCAGATGAACTGCATCGGATTCCGGCGCGTGGTCTCACACCATCTGCAGGGACTGGGGAGGGTTGTCGTGGGTATTTCCTGTTCCGATCAAAGCGTCAAACATGCCTATGACGCTTTGGGGAAACTTGCGGCGCCTGGCGGCGGATAGCGCCCTCGCTTTACCATGCTGCGCGCGGCGCGTAGCATGGCGGCATGGCCGAGCTTGAAAACCAGCGCGCTGTTCTAGACCGCCGACGCCTGCGCGGCGAGCTTGACGCCCTTGCCGAGCGCAGCGGCGGCAATGCCGCCGGTGCCACCGAGGATCTGCAGGCGATCCTGCGCGGCCATCTGGCGGAGGGGCGCGCGGAAATCCGCCGCCGGTTCGACGCCAATCCCAGTGGCGGCGGGTCGGGCCTGGCGGCGGCCCACGAAACCAGCTTCATGATCGACCAGATCATCCGCTGCCTCTTCGACTATGCCGTCGAACACGCCTACCCGCTCTCCAACCCGACCAGCGCCGAGCGGCTTGGCCTGGCCGCGGTTGGCGGCTACGGGCGCGGCGAGTTGGCGCCGGCTTCCGATATCGATCTCCTGTTCCTGCTGCCTTATAAGCTGACGCCCCATGGCGAGCAGGTGGTGGAATTCATCCTTTACCGGCTCTGGGATCTCGGCCTGAAGGTCGGCCATGCCTCGCGTTCGGTGGATGAATGCATGCGCCAAGCCCAAGGCGACCTCACCATCCGCACCAATCTCCTGGAGGCGCGGTATCTCTGGGGCGACCAGAAACTCTACGAGCAGTTCCACAGCCGCTTCGACCGCGAGATCGTGAAAGGCAAGGGCGACGCTTTCCTGAAGGACAAGCTGGCCGAGCGGCATTCGCGCCATGCCCGCACCGGCAATTCGCGCTACACGCTGGAGCCCAATATCAAGGAGGGCAAAGGCGGGCTGCGCGACCTGCAGACCCTGCTCTGGGTCGGCCGCTTCATGTTCGGCGTGACCGGATTCGAGCAGCTCATCGACAAGGAGCTCCTGACTCCGCAGGAAGTCGCCACCTATGAGAAGGCGATGAACTTCCTCTGGACCTTGCGTTGCCATCTTCATTATCTCACCGGCCGCGCCGAGGACCGCCTCACCTTCGACCTGCAGCCGGAAATGGCGCGGCGCCTCGGCTATACCGATCATGCCGGCACGCGGGGCGTCGAGCGGCTGATGAAGCATTATTTCCTGGTGGTGAAATCGGTGGGTGGCCTGACCCGCTATTTCCTGGCCGCCGTCGAATCGAAGCGCCTGCATCGGCCGCTGTTCCGGATGCCGATGATCGGCTGGCTGAAATCGGAGGTCGAAGGCTTCCGCAATGATGGCGGCCAGCTCACCGTATCCGCACCGGATTGGTTCCGGGCGCATCCGCTCGATATGCTCAGGATTTTCGAGGTGGCGCAGCGCAAGGAACTGACGATCCACCCCATCGCCATGACCTGGCTCACGCAATCGGCGCGCCATGCCGATTCCCTGCGCACGAACCTCGAGGCCAACAAGCTGTTCCTCGATATCCTGACCGGCACGAAGGATCCCGAGCTGGCGCTGCGCCGGATGAACGAGGTGGGCGTGCTCGGCCGGTTCATCCCGGATTTCGGCCGCGTCGTCGCGCAGATGCAATTCGACATGTATCACCACTACACGGTGGACGAGCACAGCCTGAAGGCAATCGGCATCCTCTGGCGTCTCGAGCGGGGCGAATTGCAGGAGGACGCGCCGATCGCGAGCTCCATCATGAACCAGGTGGTGTCGCGACGTGTGCTTTATCTGGCCGTGCTGCTGCACGATATCGCCAAGGGTCGCGGCGGCGATCACTCGGCACTCGGTGCCGAGGTCGCCGAACGGCTATGCCCCCGTCTCGGATTGAGCGCGGAGGAGACGGAGACCGTCGCCTGGCTGGTGCGCTATCACCTGATCATGAGCAACACGGCGTTCCGGCGCGATCTCGAAGACCCGAAGACGATCGCCGACTTCGTCGATGCCGTTCAATCCGTGGAACGCCTGCGGCTCCTGCTGGCGCTGACGGTGGCGGATATCCGCGCCGTCGGACCGAAGACCTGGAACGGCTGGAAGGCCCAGCTCCTGCGCGAGATCTACAACCGCGCGGAAGAATCCCTCTCCGGCGGCTTGATCACCGCGGGACGCGAGGCCCGCGCCGCCGAGATCCTGCGGCAATTACGGGCCGAGCTCGGCGATTGGAGCGACGCGGAATTCGAGGCCCATGCCGCACGCGGGCCGACCGCCTATTGGCTCGGCTATCCGCTTCCCAGCCTGGTCCGGCAGGCGCGGCTCATCCGCGAGGCGGAACTCGATCAGCGCAAGCTTTCGATCGACTATACCGTCGATCAATGGCGGGCCATGACCGAGATCACGATCTATGTCGCGGACTGGCAAGGCCTTGTCTCGCAACTCGCCGGCGCCCTGGCGCTCTCGGGCGCCAGCATCGTCGATGCGCGGATCTTCACCCTGAAGAACGGCATGGCACTCGATTCCTTCACCGTGCAGGACGCCAATGGCCTGCCCTTCGACAGCCCGGCCCGGTTGGCGCGGATCGCCACCACCGTGGAGCGGGTGCTGCAGAATCCCCGCAAAGTGCTGGCGGAAGTCGCCGCATTGCGCCCCCGCAATCCCGCGGTGCGCAGCTTCCCCGTGGTGCCGCGAGTCTTGATCGACAACAAGGCGAGCGCCAACCATACCCTGATCGAAGTGACCGGCCGGGACCGGCGCGGCCTGATGCATTTCCTCACCAAGGCTCTGACCGCGCTCAACCTGCAGATTTCGACGGCGAAAATCTCCACCTTCGGCCATCGCGTGGTGGACGTCTTCTACGTGAAGGACCAGTTCGGTCTCAAAGTGGAGAGCGAAACGCGGCTGAAGGCCATTCGGGAAGCGCTGATGGCGGTGCTGGTCGAAACCGGCGCGGCGGCACCGGAGGAAGCCGAGGCGCCGCGGCGGATACCCGCCGCCCAATAGCGGTCCTATTCGTTGCGCAGATAAGGCGCCGTCTTGGCCCCGAGCACACGCCAGGATGAGGCGAAACCGATCACCAGAGCGATGGCCAAGCTGACGGCGACGGCGCCGAAGGCCGCCGAACCCGCGAAGATAAAACGCGTATCCATGACCCGGGCCAGGAAAAAATAAGCGCCGATGCTGCCGATAATGAGCGCGATGACCGCTGCGGAAAGCGCCAGCAGGCAGAATTCCCAGAGGAAGCTCGCGGCGACGTCACGGCGACGGCCGCCCAGGACCTTCACCACGATCGTCTCATAGATACGCCGCTGCTGCCCCGCCGCCATGGCCCCCGCCAGGACCAGCATGCCGGCGATGAGTGCGATCCCGGCGGTGAGCCGCACCGCGACGCCGACCGAGCGCAGCACTTCCGCCGCCGAGGCGATCGCGTCGCGGACGCGGACCGCCGAGACATTGGGGAAATCCTTGGCCAGCAGGGAGATCAGATCGCCCTCCTTGTCCTGCGCCACATGGATGGTCGCGATATGCGTCTGCGGCGCGCCGGAAATGATCCCCGGCGAGAACACCATGACGAAGTTAATCGACAGGCTCGACCAGTCGATCTCGCGCAGATTGGCGATGGTGCCGATGATCTCGCGGCCCAGGAGATTGATGGTGATGCTGTCGCCGATCTTGAGGCCGAAAGCGCGGGCGGTGTCGGCATCGAATGAAATCAGCGGCGGCCCCTGGTAGTCGGCTGGCCACCATTTGCCTTCGACTATCCGGGCGCCTTTCGGCACGGTCGCCGACCAGGTGACGCCGCGATCGCCTTTCAGGATCCAGGCATGGCCTTCCGGCGGCACGATCTTCTCCACCGGCACGCCCTTTATATCGACGATCCGGCCGCGCAGCATCGGCACGCGCTCGAGACCCTGCGCCGTCGGGAAGCTGCCGAGATCGCGGTCGAAATCCGCGACTTCGTTGGGCTGGATATCCAGGAAATAGAAGCTCGGCGCCTGGGCCGGTAGCGTGTTTTCCATCTCGTTGACCAGGCTCGCCTGGATCAGCATCACCGCGACCAGGACCGTGAGCCCCAGGCCCAGCGAAAGCACGATGCTGGCGGTCGGCGCCTGCGGCCGGCCGATGGTCGCCAGGGCGAATCGCAAGGCGCGTCCGCCGACGCGGCTCCGGCCCCAATGCGCCAATCGCTTCAAGCCCGCGGAGAGAATCTGGAACAGCGCCATCGCCACCAGGACGGCGGCGATGAAGCCGAGCGAGAGCGTCATGTCGCCGGAGGTCGCGACCGCCATCGCGGCGAGCGCCAGGCCCGCCAGGCCGATGGGGATCAGATCCAGCCGCCGCCCCTGTCCGAGCTCGGCGGCGGTGGAGCGGAAGAGCTGGGCGGGGCGCACCCGCATCGCCTGCAGCAGCGTCGGCAGCGAGAAGGCGAGCGCGGTCAGGAAGCCGAAGCCGGCGGCAAGGCCGAGCGGCGCCGGATAGATCGCCGGGATCAGCCGAAGGTCGAATTGCGCGAACAATCCCTGCGCCGCGTAAGGCACCATCGCGCCCAGCACGACGCCGAGCGCCACGCCGATCGCCGCCATGCGCGCGACCAGCAGCAGATAGAGTGACAGCACGAATCCGCTGGTGGCGCCGACGCATTTCAGGATCGCCAGGGTCTGCGCCCGGCTTTCGAGATAGACGCGGACGGCATTGGCGATGCCGACGCCGCCAATCAGAAGCGCACTCAACCCGACGAGGTTGAGGAAGAGCCGCGTATTGTCGATGAAGTTGCGCACGCCATTGGCGGCATCCTCGACGCCGCGCACCCGCCAGCCGGCATCGGGAAACTGCTGCTGGATTCCGGCCAGCCAGCGCGGCCCGGAAAGGCCGGGCGCCAGCTTGGCGCGATAGACGTGATAGATGAGGCTTCCCGGCCGGTCGAGGCCGGTGGTCGCCAAAGCTTCGTTCGAGATCATCAGGCGAGGCCCGAGATTGAAGACCTGCGATCCGCGATCCGGCTCATCCAGGATGACGCCGCGCAATTGGAGCGTCGCCGTTCCCAGCGAGACGAGGTCGCCCACCTTGAGACCGAGCCGCTGCATCAAGGCCGGCTCGGCGACCGCGCCGTAATGCCCGTCCGGCCCGCGCTTCAATGCCTGCGCCAGCGGCATGTCGGGATCGAGCGACATCTTGCCGAACAGCGGATAAAGCAGGTCGACCGCCTTCAGCTCGACCAGCGTGGGATTGACCGCGGCGGCGGACGCATCCGGGCGGGCCATGGCGCGCATCTCGACTGTCTTCGAAACCTGCGCGCCGAGCTTCAGCGCATTGGCTTCGTCTTGCGTCGCCGCTTGATAGGCGAGCCGGAATTCGTAATCGCCGCCGAGGATGCGGCGGCCATCCGCCGTCAAGCCCGCATCGATCGCCGCCGCGATGGAGCCGATCCCTGCCACGATGGCGACGCCGAGCATCAAACACAGCAGGAAGATGCGAAAGCCGCTGAACCGCCGCAGGCCGCGACCCGCACGGGATTCCCGCAGAGCGATGCGAAGGAGCGTGGCGGTCGAACTCATTTCGCCGCCAGAGCCGACGTGGAACCGGTCTCTTCACCAAGGACACGCCCATCCGCCATGCGCACGATCCGGTCGCAGCGTTGCGCCAGGCTGGCATCATGGGTGATCAGCAGCAAAGTGGCGCCACGCCGGCGTTGCAGGCTGAACAGGAGCTCGATCACCTTGGCTCCGGTTTCGGTATCGAGGTTTCCGGTGGGTTCGTCGGCCAGCAGGATATCCGGCTGCGGCGCGACCGCCCGGGCCAAAGCGACGCGCTGTTGCTCGCCGCCGGAAAGCTGCGACGGGTAGTGCCGCAGACGATGGCCGAGGCCGACCTCTTCCAAGGCGCTGCTGGCGATCTCGAAGGCGCGGCGTTCCCCGGCGAGTTCCAGCGGGGTCGCCACGTTCTCCAGCGCCGTCATGGTGGGGATGAGATGGAACGATTGGAAGACGATGCCGATATGGCCACGACGAAACAAAGCCAGTTCGTCCTCGCCCATTGCGGTAATCTCGGCGGCCCCAATATGAATGGTGCCGACGCTGGCGCTTTCGAGCCCGGCGATCAGCAACATGAGGCTGGTCTTGCCCGAGCCTGACGGACCGACAATGCCCACCGATTCCCGCGCCGCGATCTTGAGATCGATCCCATTCAGGATATTGACCGGGCCTGCATCGCTCGCCAGGGTGAGGCGGAGATTGGAAATGTCGATCATGAAACCTTCATCGATTGCAAAATCCCGGCTTCCCGGCACCTTGGCGGCGCTCTTCGGCCTTTTTATGGCGCTCCCTCTCCTGGCTCTCGCGGCCGCTCCCGCTTTGGCGGATGCGCCACTCCGGGTCCTGGCCTTCGGCGACAGCCTGACCGCTGGCTACGGATTGAACCAGGGCGAGGGTTTCGCCGATCAATTGCAGGCGGCCTTTCGCAAGATGGGACGTTCGGTGACGGTAATCAATGGCGGCGTCAGCGGCGACACATCCGCCGGCGGCCTCTCCCGCATCGACTGGGCCCTGGCGGACCGGCCGCAAGTGGTCATCGTCGAGCTCGGCGCCAACGACATGCTGCGGGGCATAGATCCCGCCAATACGCAAGCCAATCTGAACGGCATCGTCGCCAAGGCGAAATCAGCCGGCGCGGAGGTTTTGCTGTGCGGCATGAAGGCGCAACGCAATCTGGGTCCCGATTATGTGCAGAAATTCGACGCGATCTACGCCGCCATTGCCAAGGATCAGGATGTCCCGCTCTATCCGTTCTTCCTGGATGGAATCGTGAACCCGGACGGCACGGCCAATAAGGTTCTGTTGCAGGGCGACGGCCTGCATCCGACCGCCGAGGGCGCCGCCCTGATCGTGCAGCGGCTGATGCCGACCCTGCTGCCGTTGCTCAATGACGCCGCCGCAAATCCGTCATAAACCCGTATTCGATCTTCGGTGAGCGCATGGTCATCGCGGCTTCGCCTTGCTATGGTCTTACGGAGACGGTCGGTGATTCGCGCGCGTTAAAGTATCCAGGGGGCTCCTGATGCGTTTATTTGTCGCCCTCCCCTTGCCCGAAAATGTGCGGTGGCAATTGCGTTTGCTTTGCGGCGGTCTGCCCGGCGCGCGATGGGTGCCCCAGGAAAACTACCACATCACTTTGCGCTTCCTCGGCGAAGTCGATGGCCGCGACACGGATTACGTGGATGCCGCCCTGGCGGGCATCCGGGCGCCCTCCTTCCAGCTTCGCCTCGCCGGCGTCGGTCATTTCGCAAGCGGCAATCGGGTGAAAGCGGTCTGGGCCGGCGTGGAGAAAGAGCCGGCTCTGCAGCATCTTCACGACAAGGTCGAATCCGCCGTGGTGCGGGCGGGCATGGAACCGCAGGGGCAGAAATTCACGCCGCATGTCACCTTGACGCGGCCCAAGGATCCGCCGGTCGCCAAGCTTCAGCAATACCTCGCCGGCCACAACCTGTTCCGGTCGGAGCCCTTCGAGGTCAC
>DASYDA010000444.1:0-4532 GCA_036499865.1 Dongiaceae bacterium
CTGGTTCTCGGTGATGCCGGGCTGGAGCGCATCGCGCATCCGCGCCATGCCGACTTCACACACGGCAAGAGACACGCCCATCAGCGCGATCTCATCGGCGGATTTGATGCGGCGGGCCATTTCCATGGCCGCTTCGCCCTCTTGCGGCTCGATGCGGAGCTTCTCCAGGGCACGGGCGCCGGCGAGATCGCAATGGTCGAGCGCCAGGCGCTTATTGCCGCCGCCATGGGCGCGCACGAGATCGGCGATCTCCGCCGCCCATTGTCCGGCGCGCTTCTCCACCAGCGGGCCCGCCGCATAGAAATACCAGGCCTTGGCGGGGCGGATCTCGTCGATGGATTCCAAGCCCTCCGAGAGATGCGCGCAGCCATGGAATTCGAACAGCACCACCGGGCCTTCCGCCGGCACGAAGGCGTAGCGCCCGGCATTGTGCATGGTCCAGACCGACATGTTCCGGCTGCCGGTCGCATAGCGGATGTTGATGGGATCGAAGAGCACGATCCCGGCGAGGTCCCGCCGCTTCAGCTCGGCCCGCACCCGGCCGAGGCGATAGGCGCGCAGGCGCCGCATATCGACCTGGCTTTCGCTGTCGATGAGATCGGTGGGCGGCGTGCGCCGGGCCCGGGCAAAAGGATAAGGGTTTCTGTGAACGCGTGGGCCGGTGGAATCGGGCGACATGGCGGGTGAAACCCTTCGGCAGTGAGGGGTTCAGCTTGCCATGCCCGGCGATGCTGTCCAGGCCGGAAATCTCATGAGGGGAAGAGACGCTGCAGAAAAAAGCGCTATCAATCTCCGTCATGCCCGGACTTGGTCCGGGCATCCACGCCTTCTTCGGCCGCCAAGGCGTGGATTCCCGGGCCTAGCCCGGGAATGACCGTGGAATGTGAGCGCGCCCGCTCCTCACTTCCAAACCTGCCTGGCCACCCGCATGAAATTGCCACCCAGGATGCCCGTGACCTCGGCATCGCTGAAGCCACGGCGGAGCATGACTTCGGTGATCTCCGGCAGTTGTTCGGGGGGTATGAAATCGATCACGCCGCCGGGATATTCGTCTTTCGGCCAGTAATTGGTGTGGTCGCCGATCACGTCCTCGATCCCGTCGGTGTCGAAGGCATAGTCCAGCGCGATGCCGACATGCTCCACGCCCGCCACTTCGGCGGTGTGGGTTACGTGATTTACGAAATTCTCGCTGCTGATGTCATTCTTGCCGAGGAAGATGCCGAGCCCGTTGATGCCGATGACGCCGCCGGTCTTGGCGCAGGCCTTGATCTGGTCGTCGGTGATGTTGCGGCCATGCTTCCAGACCGCCTTGGAGCAGGAATGCGAGAAGATCACGGGCGCTTGCGATGCTTCCATCGCCTCCATGGTGGTGCGATAGCCGGTATGCGAGCAATCCACCACCATGCCGACCCGGTTCATCTCGCGGATGACGGCGCGGCCGAAATCGGTCAGGCCCTGGTCGTCGTCATGGCAGCCGCCGCCGGCCAGGTTGTTCATATTGTAGGCGAACAGCATGTGCCGCACGCCCAGCGCGTAATAGGCGCCCACCATGTTGGCGTCGCCGTCGAGCGCATTCATGCCTTCGAGGTCGAAGGTGACGGCGAGCTTGCCCTCGCGTTTCGCGCGCGCGATGTCATCGACCGTCTCCACCATGACGTATTCGTCCGGGTGCTGCTGCACCCAGGCGCGGAAGGCGGCGATGGTGCTCAATGACTTCCGCCACGGCACCACGTCATAGCCGATATTGACCGAGAGATAGTTGACCCCGGCGCGCTTCCATTGGCCTAGATGATGGAGATCCACCTTCGGGTCGGGATCGAAGCCGGAATGGTCGTCCCAGACCAGCGCTTCCGCATAGAGCTTGCGCGCGCGCTCGCTGATTTCGATGCCGGTCATGCTACGCCATCCCCCGTTTATGGTATTGCGATCATCTTTTACGTCATGCCCCGACTTGGTCGGGGCATCCACGCCTTTGATCGATCGAAAAGGGAAGGCGTGGATGGCCGAACCCCTATTGGATTCCATGGGTTCGGCCATGACGCACAGTATAGACCTGATTGCGACCGGCTCTGCAGCCCGCTTCCGTGCACCTACTTCAGCGCTTGGCAGGCGCGGATGATGCGGGTGCAGGATTCCTGCAGCGCCTCGGTGGAGGTCGCGTAGGAGATGCGGAAATGCGGCGAGAGACCGAAGGCGGCCCCCTGCACCACGGCGACGCCTTCCGCCTCCAGCAGATAGGTCACGAAATCGTCGTCGGTGGCGATCTTCTTGCCCTGCGGTGTCGTCTTGCCGATACAGCCGGCGCAGGAGGGATAGACATAGAAGGCGCCTTCCGGCGTCGGGCAATGCAGGCCCGGCGCCTGGTTGAGAAGCTTCACCACGAGGTCGCGACGCGCCTTGAAGACGGCGTTGTTCGCCTCGATAAAATCCTGCTGGCCGTTCAGGGCCTCGACCGCCGCCGCCTGGGAGATCGAGCTCGGATTGGAGGTCGATTGCGACTGCATCTTGGCGATCGCCTTGATGAGCGGCGCCGGGCCGCCGGCATAGCCGATGCGCCAGCCGGTCATGCAATAGGCCTTGGAGACACCGTTCATGGTCAGCGTGCGGTCGTAGAGCTTCGGCTCGACCTGTGCGATGGTGGCGAACTTGAAGCCGTCATAGAGCAGGTGCTCGTACATGTCGTCGGTCAAAATGTTGACATGCGGATGCTTCAGCAGCACTTCGGCCAGCGATTTCAGGTCCTCGGCGGTATAGGCGGCGCCGCTCGGATTGGAGGGTGAGTTCAGGATCAGCCACTTGGTCCTCGGCGTGATCGCCGCTTCCAGGGCTTCCGCCGTCAGCTTGAACTTGTGGTTCGCGCCGCAAGCAACCGTAACCGGCTTGCCGTCCGCCAGCAGCACGATATCCGGATAGGAGACCCAATAGGGCGCCGGGATGATGACTTCGTCGCCGGCGTTCAAGGTCGCCACGAGCGCGTTGAACAGCACCTGCTTGCCGCCGGTGCCGACGGTGATCTGGTCGAGCTTGTAGTCGAGGCCGTTCTCGCGCTTGAACTTGGCGATGATCGCCTTCTTCAGCGCGTCGGTGCCGTCCACATTGGTGTACTTGGTGTCGCCGTTGCGGATCGCCTTGATGGCGGCTTCCTTGATGTTCTCCGGCGTGTCGAAATCCGGCTCGCCGGCGGCGAGGCCGATTACGTCGCGGCCTTCGTCCTTCAGCTGCCGCGCCTTCATGGTGATGCCGATGGTGGGCGACGGTTTGATGCGGTTCAGACGTTCGGCGATGAAGGCCATGATGTGCTCACTCAAGGAAAGGGAGGAAAAAGGCGGCGCGACCTTAACGCCGGAGGGTCATGCGTGCAATGTGGCAGCAGCGTTTGGCGCGGCGCTCCGGGGAATTATTTTGTCTCGAAACAATCCGCGGCGAGTTGCCGCGCATGGTTGCGCAGATCGACCGGCCAGGCGGCCGTTTCCGCCTCGAAACGCGGCCGGTCGCCAGCGAACAAGGCCCGCGCCGCTTCCTCGAAACCGGTCTCGTTGCCGGCCATGGCCGACATGAAGCGATAGGTCTTGTCCTTCGCCGCACGCATGCGATCGGGCGCCGCCTGGCTGCGGCGGGCGTCATCCACCAGCTTCCGCAAGGCCACCGAGGCGCCGCCGGGCTGCGTGTTCAGCCAGTCCCAATGGCGCGGCAGCAAGGTGACTTCGCGGGGGACGACGCCGAGCTTCGGCCGGCCGGGGCCTTTGGGCGCTTCCTCCGTGGCCTGCGGAGCGTAGCGGTGGCGGATTTCCGCCTCGCTGCCGCGGAGATCGAGGTCGATCTGGTGGCCGGTCGCATCGTCGAAGACCAGGAGCGCCTCCTCCTCGGTGGCGTCTCTGGCGGCAATGGCGACATCGGCCGGCGCCCCTGCCGTCCAGCGTTTCTGCCCCAGAAAGGCGGTGTAGCGCGCAGTGGCAGGGATATCCGTCATGATCGTCTCCAAGGAATTTAATTAATATTATCCGGGTAAAAACACCACGTCAATATTATCCGGGTAAAATTCTGCCCAGCGCTTCGCTCTCATAAGAAAAACTTGCACCGCGTAAGAAAAACTTGCTTCGTGCGGCATCGGCGAAAGCCGGACAGGGGAGCGAAATCATGCCGTTGCAACTCATCGGCGCCGGCTTCGGCCGGACCGGGACCATGTCCACCTATGCCGCGCTCAACCAGCTCGGCTTTCCCTGCTATCACATGATCGAAGTGCTGCAGAACAAGGCCAATGCCCCGCATCGGGGCTTCTGGTGCCGTGTCGCCGATGCGCCCGCCGGGCAGCAGCATGATTGGGAGCAGGTCTTCGGCCGCTACAAGGCGGCGGTGGACAATCCGGCGTGCTGCGTCTGGCGCGAACTGGCCGCGGCCTATCCCGATGCGAAGGTGCTGCTGACCCTGCATCCGCGCGGGCCGGAGGCCTGGTTCGAAAGCACCATGGAGACCATCTATTTCACCGAAAGCCGCTGGCAGTTCAAGGTGCTGAAGGCGGTGACGCCGTTCGG
>DASYDA010000445.1:0-6520 GCA_036499865.1 Dongiaceae bacterium
ACCAGCAGCCGAAAGCCGATTTCCTTGTCGATCAGCGGGAAGGAAAGCAGCGGCGTGACGACGGCTTTTCCCTTCAACCGTTGTGCGGCCGCTTTGATATCAGCTGGTGTAACCGGCAATTCGGCCGTTCCGGTGGTGCGCTTTACTTCCGAGTGATCGTTCAATTCACAATACTCCGACGCAGGTCGCTTTCCAAAGCAAGCTTCGACGCTCCCTTGCTCAGTCTGCTGCGATAAACCTGCAAATTTTCCATGACGCGCTGAATGTAGTTCCGCGTTTCGTCGAAGGGCAAGCTCTCAATCCAGTCGACCACATCGGTGTCCGCCTGACGGGGATCGCCATAGGCACTGATCCAGTCCCGCACGCGGCTCGGCCCCGCGTTATAAGCGGCCGTCGCCAGCAGATAGGATCCGTCGAAGCGATCGATCAGCTTGTCGAGATAGGCGCGGCCGATCTGCACGTTCAGACGCGGATCGGTCAATCCGCTGGGCTTGAATTTCGTGATCTTGAGTTCCTTGGCCATCTGCTGCGCGGTCCCGGGCATCAGCTGCATGAGGCCCATCGCGCCGGCGCCGCTCATCGCCTTGGCGTTGAACGCGCTTTCCTGGCGGATGAGGCCGAGAACGAAGGCAGGCTCGGCCTTGCCGCCGGCGGGCAGCTGCATGACCGGGAAAAGATAGTCGGCCATCTCCGCGCCATTTTCACGGGCGGCTTTCGCCGCGGCCAAAGCGAGGTCGTCGTGGTGGCTCTGGCGGGCGAGAATGGCGATCAGCCGGTATTGCGGGAGGCTGGTGGACGTCGCGATCAGGCGATAAAGGAAGGGCCGGTCGCGTTCGCTGACCCCGATCGCATTCAAGGCCCGGACTGCCCGGACCAGTTCATTCTTGTCGAAAGCCGCCGTCTCCGCCGCGGTCGGCTTCGGTTCGACCTTGATGCGGAGCGCCGTGCTTTCGCCCAGCCGCATGGCGGCCAGCTGGCCGTAGTAGATCGTGAGGTTCGATGCCGCGAGATGATACCATTTGTCTGCCGCTGTGGCGTGCTTCCGGGTTTCCTCGGCGCGTCCCGCCCAATAGGCTCCCCGCGCGCGGCTGAAGACAGAGGTCGTTCCGTTGTAAAGATTGGTGAAATGCCGGACCGCCGTATCCGGCTCTTGCAAGAAGCGAAGCGCGATCCACCCGGCCAGCCATTCGCCATCGGCGAAGGCTGTCCCACCATCCGAGCCGTGGCTGGCAGCCAGGCGATAGGCAACGGAGACCGAACCGCCGTCGAGCGCGTCGCGAGCGGCATTCTCCATCTCGCTCCACATCTTGTCCGGACGCCTTGCGTGTTGCGGCGGTGGTTCAAGCGCATCGGCGGCCTTGTCATAGTCGCCCTGGCGGCGGTAGTAGCGTGCGATTTCGAAGACCAGTCCGGGATCCTGTCGAAGCATTGCGGGAACCTGGGCAACTGCCGTCAGCGCATCCCGGGTCTGGTCGGCGAGCTTCATGCGCGCCATGGCCTCCAGGCGATGTGCATCATCGACGCGATCCAGCATGCGCCGCGCCTGATCCTCGTCGCCATCCCAGAGCAGGCTATCGAGCCTCGCGATGTCGTCGGCGGGGCGGAGGCAGGTGCCTGCCGCTCTCAGGAAATCATCCTCGCCATCGGCATCGAAATCCAAGTTCAGCCAGGCCGCGCGCGCCACGGCCGAAGCCTGCGGAACGGCGCCCGTATCGGCCAGCGCCAGGACGAGCTTCGTGGCTCCCTGCGGGGTTTGCGGCTCGCGGCCCTTGAACCAGGCGATCACGGATTGCGCCGGCATCCCCTCCGGCATCGCTCGTTCGGCCTGCGCCTGCAGGGTGAGACGCAGCGGCCAGCCGGGATTCTTCACGAGGAACGTCGTCATTTCGTCGAAAGAGCGCCCTGGCCCCGGCCGGATCAGGTCCAGCCATTGGAGCACCTTGGCGGGCAGAGGATTTTTGGCGCTCGAGGCCAGACGCCGTGCATCGGCCCAGCGGTCATGGCCGGCGGCGGCGAAGGCTTGTTTGTAGATCGAGATATCCTTGGTGCTGAGACCGCCGGCATCGGCCAGCGCGGCACCCGCCAGCGGCCCCATTCCCAGCCATATTGCGATGGCAATCCCGATCCGTCGCACGATAAAACCCCGATTGACCGCTGACCCAGCAGCTTTGCCGCGACAATTCCCTGCTATTATAATCGGTTGCGGTGATTCGCTCAATCTCCGTCTCGCGGCCGCGACATTGCGGCTTCGGCTTGCGACCAGCGGGTGCGCTGGCTATGTTCCCGAGCCAATGCCGATTGCAGCCTAACCGGCCATTCCAGACTGGCGATGCGAGAACCGGCACGACAAAAGGATTGGATGAGGCCGGATATGTTCAAGGGTTCGATTACCGCTTTGGTGACGCCGTTTCGCAATGGTGCGGTAGACGCCGCCGCATTCCAGAAGTTCGTCGATTGGCAGATCAAAGAGGGGATCGACGGCGTGGTGCCGTGCGGCACGACGGGTGAATCGCCGACGCTGTCCCATGAAGAGCATAAGCGGGTGGTCGAGCTTTGCATCGAAGTGGCCAAGGGCAAGGTGCCGGTCATCGCCGGGACCGGATCCAACTCCACCGATGAAGCCATCGATCTCACGCGGCATGCCGAGAAGGCCGGTGCCGATGCCGCCCTTGTCGTGCTGCCTTACTACAACAAGCCGACGCCCGAGGGACAGTATCAGCACTTCAAGGCGATCCACGACGCCACCAACATTCCGATCGTGATCTACAACGTGCCGCCGCGCACCATGGTCGATATGTCGGTGGACACCATGGCGCGCGTCGCCAAGCTGCCGCGCGTCATCGGGGTCAAGGACGCGACCGCCGATCTCACGCGGCCAATCCGCACCCGCATCGCCATCGGAAAGGATTTCTGCCAGCTTTCCGGCGAAGACGGCACGGCTCTGCCATTCCTCATCCAGGGCGGACATGGCTGCATCTCGGTGACCGCCAATGCCGCGCCGAAGCTGACCTCGGAAATGCAGGCAGCCTGGCGCAAGGGCGACATCGCCACGGCGATGAATCTCAATGAAAGACTGACGCCGCTCAACGATGCGCTGTTCTGTGAGACCAGCCCCGGGCCGATCAAGTTCGCGATGTCGCTGCTGGGGCACGGCACCTCGGAATTGCGCCTGCCGATGGCGCCGATTGCCGAAACGTCGCGGCAGAAGGTCGAAGCGGCGATGAAGAAGGTCGGGCTGATCGGCCAGTAATTTGGGCCGATAGCTTGCTTTCAGGGAATCCGCATGGCGCGCGATCTTTCCACCAACCGTTTTGCTGCGCAGAATCGCCGCGCCCGCTATGACTATGCGATCGGGGATACCGTCGATGTCGGCATGGTGCTGACCGGCACCGAGGTGAAGTCGCTGCGGCTCGGGCGCGCCAGCATCAATGAGGCCTTCGCCGCCGAGAAGGACGGCGAGTTCTGGCTCTACAACTCCTATTTCCCGGAATACGAATCCGCGAACCGTTTCAATCACGAGCCGCGCCGGGCGCGCAAGCTGCTGCTGAAGCGGCGCGAGATCCAGAAGCTGCTGGGCCAGACCCAGCGCCAAGGCATGACGCTCATTCCGCTCTCGATCTATTTCAACGACCGCGGCATCGCCAAGATGCAACTCGGCCTCGCGCATGGCAAACGCAAGGCCGACAAGCGCGCCTCCGAGAAGGAAAAGGACTGGAAGCGGGACCAGCAGCGCCTGGTCCGCACCCGCGGCCGGGATTCAGACTAGGCCAGCTGCCGCTTTCGCCGTCGCCACGGCGGTCCTGAACATTTCCGGCGTCAATACGCCGGTATTCGTGTTGTAGCGGGAGCAATGGTAGCTATCGACCAGAACCATCCCGTCGCTCAGCCGATGCTGGGCATTGTGTGCGAAGCGGAAGGCGCTCTTCCGCTCGCCACGCGCCGTGAGTGCCGCGCCATGTGCGATCGCGCCCAAGGCGAGCATCGCCTTGTAACTTGGCATCGCGGCCATCTCCGCCTTCAGAAAGGCATTGCAGGCCTTGATCTCGGCCGGCAGCGGCTTGTTCTGCGGGGGAACGCAGCGTACCGAATTGACGATGCGGCAATCCTTCAAGACCAGGCCATCGTCCGGCCGGCGATCATAGATGCCTTCCGCGAGCCCCAATTCCAGCAAGGTCGCGTAAAGCAGGTCGCCGGCGTAATCGCCGGTGAAGGGCCGGCCGGTGCGGTTGGCGCCATGCAGCCCCGGCGCCAGGCCGACGATCAGCAGCTTGGCATCCCGAGGCCCCAAGCATGGCACCGGCGCATTGAAATAGCTGGGGAGCGCCGCGCGATTGGCGTCGCGAAACGCGGCCAGCCTCGGGCAGAGCGGACAATCGTGGTCCGGCTCCGCCGCGCTGATGGAAGAGATGTTCACAGCTTCAGTTGCCGTGATCCTCGTCGGGGATAATGGGTGCAGGGCCCGAACCCTGGCCCTGGCTTGGCGAACCACCCGGCTGACGCCCGGTATGCTGGCGGGCAATGGAGGAGGCGAGTTCTTCCAGCTCCACGAAGATATCCGCCTGCCGCCGCAATTCGTCGGCAACCATCGGCGGCTGGGAGCGCACCGTGCTCACCACGGAGACCCGCACCCCACGCCGCTGCACCGCCTCCACCAGCCGGCGGAAATCGCCGTCGCCGGAAAAGAGCACCACATGATCGAGATGCGCGGACATCTCCAGCACATCGATCGCAAGCTCGATATCCATATTGCCTTTGATCTTGCGGCGGCCCATGGCATCGGTGAATTCCTTGGTGGGCTTGGTCACCATGGTGAAGCCGTTATAGTCGAGCCAATCCACCAAGGGCCGCAGCGGTGAATATTCCTGATCCTCGATCAGGGCGGTGTAATAAAATGCACGAGTGAGCCGACATTGGTCCTGGAAGTATTTCAGTAGACGTTTGTAGTCGATATCGAAGCCCAGAGCGCGCGCCGCCGCGTGGAGATTGGCGCCATCAATGAATAAAGCAACCCGTTCCTCGGGGTAAAAACGCGTCGACATATTGAATTGTCCTTTCGACAAAATTTCCTAAACTATCAACTGCGGTGCCGGGCAATCCGCCCGCGTCCAGTAAAAGGCTCTGCCGGATACATTTCAACAATGAATTTGCCCGGAGCGTGGTGCTGGTCTCACTCGAAGCGAAATGAAGGAAGATGGGATGAATCCTGGAGCCAATCCCAGCAACCGCATCTTCGTGGGATTGGGCGCGAATTTGCCGAGCGCCCAGCATGCAACGCCGCGTGATGCCGTCAGCGCCGCCATTCGCGCGCTTGAAGTTGCAGGTCTTGCCATCCGCGCGCGCTCGCCCTTCTATGAATCCGAACCGGTGCCGGTTTCGGATCAGCCCTGGTATGTGAATGCCGTGGTGGAAGTGGCGAGCGATCTCACCGCGACGAAAATCCTCGCGCTGCTGGCTTCGGTTGAAAATGCCTTTGGTCGGACTCGTGCGATTCGCAATGAGGCCCGGGTCCTGGATCTAGACCTGCTCGATTGCCGCGGCGAGATCCGAGAGGGCCCGGAACCGCCGATCCTGCCGCATCCTCGGCTTCAGGATAGGGCCTTTGTCCTGTTGCCGCTCACGGACCTCGCGCCGGATTGGCGGCATCCCGCGACCGGGCGGGATATTGCGGGTCTTGTCGCGGATCTGCCGCCGGGGCAGCGGATCCGGCGAATGCCGTGAAAAGCCTGAATTCGGGGTCGCCAAGGGGTCCAATCATGCGTATAACGCATGCCACCGTCCGGCGTGCTCGGCTTGCCTTGCCCGGCGTCGAACAATATATTCATTCCAATCACTTGGCTATTTTCTTGGAGACTGTCTGATATGGCACGCGTAACGGTAGAAGATTGCGTTTTGCGGGTTCCCAACCGCTTCGACCTGGTCATGGTTGCGGCCCAGCGGGCGCGCGAGGTTTCCGCCGGCTCGCAGCTCACCATCGATCGCGACAATGACAAGAATCCTGTCGTTGCCTTGCGTGAGATCGCCGATGGGACCGTGAATCTCGACGACCTCTCGAATTCGGTCGTGACCGGGCTCCAGAAGCATGTCGAGAACGACGAGCCGGAAGAGGAAGGCCAGGGCTTCGGCGTTGGCGCCGGTGACGACCTGCTGGCCGAAATGCAGCAGGCCCAGATCAGCGAAGAGGAAGCCGAGGACGCCGATATGACGATCGATGGCGAATTTGAAGACGCCAGCGACGCCGAAGGCCCCCAGGACTAGTCATGAGGCGCCGCAGTCGCCCCGGTTATCGGGGGCGCTCGGCGGGCCGAACCGCGCATTCGGTCAAAGCTTGGATCGATGGCTGCTGAAGGATACTGGCGATCGAAGTGTTCCGCGTAACAGACTTCGGGCGCATTGATGCGGGGGCGGGGGCGCCAGGCGGTTTGGTACGGAAGGATCCATGATTCGTCAGTTCGAACTGGTCGAACGGGTTAAGTCGTACGATCCCGGCGCGGATGAGGAAAAGCTCAACCGCGCCTATGTT
>DASYDA010000446.1:0-4588 GCA_036499865.1 Dongiaceae bacterium
ATGGTGACTTCGTTCACCCGCATGGTGGTCGTCTTGTCGGTCCTGCGCTCGGCGATCGGCGCGCAGGGCACGCCGCCCAATATGGTTCTGGTGAGCCTCGCCATGTTCCTCACCGCCTTCGTCATGGCGCCGACCTTCGAAAAATCCTTCAATGACGGCATCAAGCCGTTGCTCGACGAGAAGATCGACGAGCCGACCGCCTTCACCCGAACCGTGGCGCCACTCAAGACCTTCATGCTGGCCCAGGTGCGGGAGAAGGACCTCGGCCTCTTCATCGATCTCTCCAATGCCGGCCCGATCGCAACGCCCCAGGACACGCCGCTCCAGGCGCTGATCCCCGCTTTCATGGTGAGCGAATTGCGCCGCGCCTTCGAGATCGGCTTCCTGGTCTACCTGCCGTTTCTGATCATCGACATGGTGGTTGCCTCGGTGCTGATGTCGATGGGCATGATGATGCTGCCACCGGTGATGATCTCCCTGCCCTTCAAGCTGATCTTCTTCGTGATGGTGGACGGCTGGTACCTGATCGCCGGCAGCCTGGTCCGAAGCTTCAATCCCGCCGGGTGACCGGCTTCCCCTGCACTATTGTTCCGCTGCCGGAACGGCGTTCGGCTGGGCGGCGGTCTGCGTCGGAGGATTGGGCGCGGCGGAAGCGCCAGAACTCGGCGCTGCGGGAGGTGTGGTATCCACCGGCGCCAGCGGCCCCGTGTCGGGATTGGGCTCGGTGCTTCCGCTCAAGCTCTTCGCCTGCAGGATCTTGCGGTATTCCTCAACGAAGGTCCCCAGTTGATCGACGCTCTTCATCTGGGCGGCGATCGATTCCGTGAGGCCGCTATCCGGCGAGGTCAGCACCTGGAAAGGCTGGGCGAAAGGCGTCGTCTTCATCTCCGGAGCGAAGCTGCGGCCGATGTCCTTCAGCCCGCGCCGGTCGCCAGCCAGCGAGAGCGCCACCGCACGGTTGAGAACCAGGCGCGACAGGACGGCGTCCATCGGAGATCCCGCCGGCGCTTTGCTGGCGGCGGCGTCATCCGCGGGAGGATTGGCGTCGCCCGCGCCGGCGCCGCCATTTGTGTCGGCCGCATCCGCGGCGGCGGCGGCATTCGCCTGTGCCAATGCCTTGTCCAGCACGCTCGCGGGGTTTTTCGTGACGTCGCTCACGGATGATTGCCCTTTGATCGCGGCCTGTGCCGCCAGCTTCACCTGTTCCGCGACGATCAACTGCCCGAGGGCGTCGGCGGCCGACGGCCATTCGCGCAATTCCCAGTACATGTCCGACTTCAGCCAAAGCCCTTCGAGGCTGGAATCATCGCGCACCAGGCCGATTCCTTTCAGGGTATCGCCGGTATCGAAGGATGCGCGCGCCTGCAGCCGGCGACGTTCGGTCTGGAGATCGGGTGTCGCGGCGGGGTCTTCGCTCTCCGTCAATGCCGTCAAGGCGAGATCGGGCTTGTCGTCGAGCAGCCGTATCGCAGCCAGCCGCGTGCCCGCTTTCACCTTATCGACGCCGGAGAGCCGCAGCTTGACCTGGCGTTCGAGGAGATCCGCCGCCGAGCCCAGCAGATCGACCTTCACCAGGCGATCCGCGAGCGCCGCGATCATGCGGTCGCCGTCGGGGCCGGAGGGCGTCAGCTCCCGGAATTCGTCATAAAGTGCCACCGCGGTGAGGGGCGAGAGCTTGTCGCCGCCACCACCCAGATAGAGCTTGCGGAACGCCTCGGTCATGTCGTCCGCCGCCTGCTTCGCCATCGGATGATCTGGGAAATGCGTGGCGGCCTGGCGCAAGGTGATCAGCCCGCGACGCGGCTGATCGGTATCGAGGTAGAGGTGCCCCAGCTTGTAGAGCATATCGAACTCGAAGGTGTCGCCGCGCCAGAGATAGCGGAGCGCCTCGATCTGGGCCACGGCATCCTTGGGATCGATCGACTTGTCATCGAGCTTCGCTGAAATCACCGCGAAGCGCGACTTCGCCTTGATCTCATCGCTCGGATTGTCGACCAGCGCCTGCCAGGCATCGAGGGCTTCCTTTTTCTTGCCCAGCTTCATCAGGCGCTCGCCGTCGAGATAGGCGGCGCGCGCGGCGGAATCCGCATCGGGATTGCTCTGTTTCACCGGGTCGAGATAGTTCTGCGCCGTCAAGGGATCGCCGGCATCGATGAGCGATTGCGCGGCAAGCAGTCGGATCCGGTTTCGGAACGCCGGCGGATAGTCGGATATGTCCGGCAACGGGCCGGCGAAGAACTTCGCGGCGCTGGCGGCATCCCCCTTGTCGGCGGCGACCACTGCCCGTACCAGATTGGCTTCCGGCACGCCTTGTAAAGCGGGCATGGCCAGAAACTGCTCGGCGCGCCGGTCCTCGCCCGCCATGGTCCGTGCCGCGGCACCCAGCGCCATGATCAGCGGATCGTTATCGGCGCCATGATCCTCGCCACGAAGCTGATCGACGCGGCCCGACGCTTCCGGACCGTAGCCATTGGCAAAATAGAATTCCGCGAGATCGAGCAAGGCTTGCTTGTGGTCATTGGGCGCGGCGCTTCTGAGCTTATCCTGCAAAGCGGCGAGATCGTTCTGGAAGTTAGCCTCTCCGCCGCGCCGCCACTTGGCAGCATTGAACAGACCTTGGACGGTGCCCAGCGGCTGCGCTGAATCGACGATGCTCGGCGCAGGCGGGTTCGCGGCGGCCGGCGCGGATTGCGGCGTTCCGGATTCCGGGGGCTGCCCCGATTGCTGTGCCGCCGCGGTTTGCGCCGTTGCGCCGGCGGGTGCAGCGCCGGTCGAAGGCGGCGTCGTGATCACCACCCCATTGGGCAGCGCCTGGATCTTCACGCGATCATTCAGTGGCGCAACCACGACGCCCTGATAGCTCGGCAACAATTTGAAATCCGGCCAATCGGATTCCTTCGCGACGCCGAGGCCGGCGATCTGCCCCGGCGTGACCACCAGGGTGCTGCGGTCGGCGGGATCGGTCAGCCCAACGGCGGCACCCGAGGCGATCGCTTGGATCAGAAGATCGGTCGAACCGTCGGGATGGGTGCCGCGCCGCTGCCCGACTGTCTGTCCCGGTGTCATATCCGTACCCGGGCGCAAGGTGACTTTCCAACGCGCACCCTCGGAGGCCGAGGAGGGTGAGCCCGCCTTGCCGCCGGTCAGGCGCACCACGAAAGCGGAGGGTGAAGCCAGGATTTCCGGCTTGCCGACGACCGATGCCAGTTTCGCGATCGGCCGCAGATCGCCATGGCCCGGGGCGTCGAAAACCAGCCACACGGCATCGCCATGGCGGAACACCGAAAGCGCGACCGGTTTCGGCCAATCGAAATAAAGCGTCGCCGAATCACGCAGCGGCAGCGCCGTGATCTTCACCGTGACCGGCGGTGGCGCGACCTTAGGCGGCTCGAAAACCGTCGGGGCCACGGAAGAGACGGGAGCGGCAACCCCCGGGCCGGTCATGCCGCCGGAAGAAGCGGCTGGCGATTGCTGCGGTTCCGGCAGGGCCGCCTGCAGTTGCGGATCGGGCAAAGCCGCATTGGCCGAAGGCGCTGCTTGCGGCTCCGCAGGCTGCGCCTGCAGAGCTTGCAGCGGCGGCACCGACGGCAGAGGTGATTGCTGCTGAGGTGATGCGGTTTGCGCCTCCGGCATGTTTATGGCGGGCGCCACTTCAGCCAGGCCGTTCTTCTCGGCGGCTCCCGGCGTCGATGCCTTGCCCGCCTGCTGAGGCGGAACGTTGGAGGCATTGCGATCATAGATGTCGAACACCACGGTATTTCCCGAGCGGAAATCCCGCAGCACGGAGCCGGGGGCCATGGTCAAGCGAACAACGGCGCCGGCTTTTGCATCCACCGCGGCGAGACTCTTCAAGCGTGAGGGCAAATCCTTCGCTGGTTTAGACAGATCGATCCGGGCCGGGGCGGCAAAGCTGAGCACCACCTGATCGCCGGACTGATCGACGTCATAATCGACATTTCTCGGCCAATCGAAGGCCAGCCGCGAGAAATCCTTGTGCTCACCGGCGCGGACCGGCACCAGCGGCAGCGCTACGCTTGGCTTCGGCGCCGGTTGGACTTGCGCCTTGGCGCCGCTGTCTCGCGCCGCGCTCGAGGTTTGCGATGCGGGTTCGGTGGCGATCTCGCCGGTTGCCGGATCCGGCCCATTGGGAAAGGCCTGCTGGGAAGAGTCATCGGCGAAACTGAAATCCAGCACCAGTTTCGAATCGTCGCTGAATGTGCGCCAAGTGATCGGCGCCTTGAAATCGAGCGTCAGCGTGCTCCCGCCGTTGGAAGGCCGCGCCTTGACGACATAATCCTGGAGATCGGCGAGCGCCGCCTTGAGATCGATGGCCGCCGGGCGATCGAATTGCAGCACCAGGCGCTGCCCGTTGCCTTTGACCGCCGCGACCACCTGTTCCGGCCAGTCGAGCACCAGCCGCGCGAAATCGTCGTGCACGCCCCCGCGCGCGATGACCCTTTCGGGAGCCGACTGCGCCACTGCGGGCGCGACCGGGAATGCCGCCAGGAACGCGACACAGAGCGCGGCAAACAGCCAGCGGCGCCAGGTCGAATTCGACAGGGAAGCACTCGGTACGGTCATCGATACG
>DASYDA010000447.1:0-7090 GCA_036499865.1 Dongiaceae bacterium
CAGCGTCGAGGCATTGGGCAGCGGCTCGGCTTTCTCAACACCCAGCAAGGCCGGCGTCAGCAGCGCGCCGATCGGCCCCGGATAGACCCAGCCGTAAGCATGGCCGCCGACCGCGTGATAGACCGGGCAGTGATCCATGCAAGCGCCGCAGCGAATACAGCGCAACATCTCCTGCATCGGCGTGCCGAGGTAGGCGCTGCGGCCGTTATCCAGCAGCACGACATGGAATTCCTGCGGACCGTCTGGATCGGTCGATCTCCGTGGACCGGTCGAAAACGTGACATAGACCGAGAGCTCCTGGCCCGTCGCGGAACGCGGCAGCACGCGGAGCAAGGTCATCGCGTCTTCGGCGCTCGGCACGATTTTCTCGATCGAAGCCAGCACGATATGGATCTTGGGCAAGGTCTGGGTAAGATCGCCATTGCCCTCATTGGTGACGATCACAGTCGAGCCGGTATCGGCGATCAGGAAATTGGCACCGGTGATGCCGACATCGGCGGCGAGGAAGCGGTCGCGCAGCTTGGCGCGCGCTTCCGCCATCAACGAAGCCGGTTCCTCCAGCGAGCGCTTCGCATCAAGGTCGGTATGCGCCGCGCGGAAGGTTTCCTCGACCTGCTTCTTGGTGACATGCAGAGCGGGGCCGATGATATGGCTCGGCGTTTCGTGGCGGAGCTGGATGATGTATTCGCCGAGATCGGTCTCGACCGGTTCGATGCCGTTCTCGGCCAGGAAATCGTTGATGCCGATCTCCTCGCCGATCATGGTCTTGCCCTTGGTGACCGTCCTGGCATTGGCACTTCGGCAGATCTCCAGCACCTTCCGCCGCGCGGTCTCGGCATCGGCACACCAATGCATGTGGCCGCCGGATTTCTGCACCTGCTCCTCAAATTGAAGCAGGTATTGATCGAGATGACCGAGGATGTGGTTCTTCAGATCCCGCGCGCCGTCGCGCAAGGCCTCGAATTCGGGCAAGGCCGCGGCGGCTTTGTTGCGATTGGGGATCGAGTGGCTGCGCAGGATGCCGAGCGCTTCCTGCAGTTGCGTATCGGCCAGCGCGCCGCTGGCGTTTTCGGAAAAATCGTTTGAGGTCGGCTGCAGCATGCTATCCCGCCTCGCCGATCGCCGACTCGCCGATCGCCGGCGCATCTGTCATGCCGGCCAGCACCTCGGCGACATGGCGCACCTGAACCGTGCTGCCCTGGCGCTGCAATTTACCGGCGATGTTCATCAAACAGCCGAGATCGCCGGCGAGCAGATGGTCGGCGCCGCTGGCAAGGATATCGGCGGTCTTGCGCTCGACCATGCTGTTGGAAATCTCCGGGAACTTGACGCAGAAGGTGCCGCCGAAGCCACAGCAGGCCTCGGTTTCGGCGAGCTCGCTGAGCCGCAATCCCTTGACCTTCGCCAGAAGCGCGCGGGGCTGTGCCTTCACATTGAGTTCGCGCAGGCTGGAGCAGGAATCGTGATAGGTGCAGGGTCCGGAGAGGGTCGCATCGATCCGGTCGAGCTTGGCCACGTTCACCAGGAAATCGGTCAGCTCATAGCAGCGCGCGGCCAGGGCCTTGGCGCGGCCGGCCCATTCGGGATCGTCCGCCAGCAATTCGGGATAGTGACAGCGCAGCATGCCGCCGCAGGAACCGGAGGGCGCCACCACGTAATCATAGCGTTCGAAAGCGGCGATAGTCTGCCGCGCGATCGCGGCGGCATCGGCCCGGTCGCCGGAATTGTAGGCGGGCTGGCCGCAGCAGGTCTGGGCCTCCGGCACAGCCACCGCGAAACCCGCCTGCTCGATCAATTTGACCGCCGCGAAACCGACGCTCGGGCGAAACAGATCAACGAGGCAGGTGACGAACAGCGCCACGGTTCCCCCGTTGTTCCTGGGAGCATCGGTCATCGGCGGCTAATTCCCATTCGAGCTAATTCCCATTCGAATCTGTCACCATAAGGGTGCTACGCGTCACCAGCGTTTTCGGCAACAGGACATAATACCGTCCGGGATTTTTCATGCGCCCGGCAAATTCCAAGGCGGGCTCGCCGGTGCCCCAGAAGAGATCGCCGCGGATCGGCCCCTTGATCGCCGAACCCACATCCTGTGCCACCATGAGCCGCTGCAATTTGCTGCCGTCCGGCGCCGCGGTATCGAGCCAGACCGGGGCACCCAAGGGCAGGAAAGCGGGATCGATCGCCATGCTGCGGGTGGGCGTCAAGGTGACCCCCATCGCGCCCGAGGGGCCGCTCAAGGCCCCGGAATTGCCGGCGAGCTCCCGGAAAAAGATGTAGCGCGGGTTCTTCTGCATCCAGAGTTCGGCATCGCCGGGATGCGACCTCAGCCAGTCCCGCACCGATTGCATGGAGGCCTGGTTCTTGGGGATCAAGCCGGCCTGGATCATCAACCGCGCCACCGGCACGAAATCCTGGCCGTTATTGCCGGCATAGCCGATGCGGATCTTCCGGCCGTCCGGCAATCGCACTAGCCCGGAGCCCTGGATCTGCAGCATGAAGGCATCGACCGGATCCTTGAGCCAAAGCAGCTCCAGCCCCTTGCCCTTGAGCGCCCCGGCATCGATCTCGGCGCGGGTATAGCCGACCGGCGGCACCGGCGCGCGATAGAGCGGCGTCGCATAGACGGCGTCGGGCCGACGGGCGCCGTCGAGCTCGGTCTCGTAATATCCGGTGAAGAAACCCTGATCGGTGTTGCGGTCGAGCGTCGCGAAAGGCTGAAAATTGGCGGTGAGGAACGCCGCCGCGGCGGCATCGTCACCCGGCTTCACCTGGGCGAAGGCCGCGCAGACCGGGCGCCAATCGGCCACACGCCCGCCGATCGCCAGCCCGCCGATGGTTCGGGTGCCGACCGCCTGGCCGTCCGGCAGCTTGGCGAAGACGGCACAGCTATTGGCGAAAGCCGGCATGGCTTCGGAGAGGTGGTCCTGGTTCCAGCCGGGGAGATCGGTGAAATCCACCGCCCGCAGGGCCAATTCGTGGCTGGGCGTCACACCAAGCCGCGGCGTCGCGCAGGAGGCCACCAGGAGCAGGATCCCCAGCGAAGCCAGCGCGACGGAGCGCGAGCGCACCAGGCGTCCGAGCCGGACCAGCCGGTCATCGACCGCCCAACGCCGTGCTGCGACAGCACGACCCTTGCTTTGACCCCGACTTTGACGGGACCGGCGGGGTTTCGATGCGTGGTTTTGCGGCTTTGCGCCGGAACGATCGGCTACGGAACGATCGGCTACGGAATGATTGGCGGCCGAATGATTGGCGGCGGGAGGGGCAGGCGACCTCGATCCAGCCCGGCGCTTCCGGCTCCGGTGATGTGTTCCGCCGGACCCCCTGCGCATGCCCCGACCCACCCCCCGGTTCCGGCCTTAGCTCGGGCTTTCGGTGGCGACCAGGAGCCAATTGGGGTCGCGCGCGGTCACCGGCCGGGCGAAGGTCCAGATATCGGTGATGGTGGCGACTTCATTGGGATGGCCGTCGAGAATACGGCCTTCGGAATCCTCGGTGACATTCACCTGCTGCGAGGCGAATTTGACCGTGACCCGCGCTTCCGGGCCTTTCATCTCCGCGGCCAGCAATTCGATGCTGGTGATGCCGACCAGGGTGGTCTTCAGGATCTGCTTCAGTCGCTGCCTTTCACCGATGGCGGAGGTGAAATGCGCCAGTACATCCGGCGCCAGCAACGGTTTCAGCGCATTGGCGTCTCCGGCGGCGAAGGCGGAGAGGATCATGTCGAAAGCGATTTTCGCGCCGTCGAGGAAGTTCACGGCATCGAATTCCGGATCGGCGCCCCGGATCATTTCCAGGCCCTTGCGGGCGGGTTCCGGGGACTGAGCGATCACAGCCTCAAGCTTGCGATGGTCGCGCGACGACGAAACCCGCTCGTCACCCCGCGCGGCCTTCGAATCCTCGGCGCGCGGGCCCTCAAGTTGCTTGGATGGGGTTCTGCCAGGCAACTCCACCGGCTTCCCAGGCGTTTTCCCCCCAGGAGCATTCCCATTGGAGCCCGGTGAGGCAAAAGGATCGATGGGGCGTTCATTGCCGGTACGCCGGCCGAGCACGGAATAAAGTTTCCAGCCGAGGAAGACGGCGATAGCCGCAAATATGATCAAATCGAGATTCGTCACGATCGAGAACTGGGCTCCTGGAACGGCCTTTGCAAGGCAAAAGCGCCTTTGCGCGGCAAAAGATAGCGAGGACAACAGCAAGACGCGGTTTCGGAGGCAGTCCTGGACCCCGCCGCCGCGTTAGAGTAACTGCTTGAAGGCATTTTACATAGGAAGTCCGGCCCGCAACAACAACTATGACCCGTTTCCTCACCCTCACCGCAGTTCTGCTGCCGTTTCTGGAGATTCCGGGCTTTATCCTGGTTTCCAACTGGATCGGGGTCATCCCGATGCTGGTTCTGGTGCTGGGCGGCGTGATCGCGGGAATCATGGTGCTGCAAAGGGTGGGGATCAACGCGGTGGTGAGCCTAAGGCTGGCCATGGCCAAAGGCGAGGAACCCGGCCATACCCTCATCAATGCCGCCTGTTTCGCACTGGGCGGCTTCCTGCTGACGATTCCGGGATTCATCAGCGATCTCATCGCGCTGACGCTGTTCCTGCCTTGGACGCGGAATTACCTGCTGCGGCGCATGGCCAAGCATTTCGAAATGCGCCATTACGTTTCCCCCGGTTTTACAGCGGGATTCGGAACCGGCTTCGGCCCCAAAGACTTCAAATCCGGGGGCTTCAAATCCGGGGGCTTCGAACCCGGTGATAGAACCCCGGCGCAAAGCGGCACCGTGCTGGAAGGTGAGTATTCGATCGTGGAAGAGAACGAGCCGGAGAATACCCCGGAAACCGACCCGGGGAACGGCCCGGATTCCGGCCCGGATTCTGGTGATCCTCCATCCCTTCCGGCAAAGCGTCATTCGGGAAACGGGTTGTGATCCTGGTCCGTCACGGCGAATCCGAGTTCAATGTCGTGTTCAACCGGACCGGCAAGGATCCCGGCATCAAGGACCCGAAGCTGACCAACCGCGGGCGCGAACAGGTTCGGCAGGCCGCGCTGCAGTTGAAACAGCACAGCCATCCGATCCGGCGCCTGCTTACCAGCCCCTATACCCGTGCGCTGGAGACCGCCGCGATCATCGCCGAAACCCTCGAACTTCCGGTCGAGGTCGAGCCGTTCGTCCACGAACATGCCTGCTATGACTGCGATATCGGCACCCCGATCAGCCTGCTGGCCGAACGCTGGCCGGCTTTGGATTTCGGTCATCTGTCGGAAATCTGGTGGCCGGAAGCGGAGCCGACGGAAGCCCTGCATCTCCGCTGCGCTTCCTTCCGCGCGAAGGCCGCCGCTCTCGGCGATTGGCGGCACGTGGCGGTGGTCAGTCATTGGGGCTTCATCCGCGGCTTAACGGGGCGCGATGCCCGCAATGCGGAGCTGGTGCCCTTCGACCCCACCTTCGGGACAATGCCGGTCGAATGACGGTTGCCGCATCGCCGGTCATCGAAACGGAGCGGCTCATTCTCAGGCCGCTCATGTCTTATGACGCGCCCGCGATGCATGAAATGCTGTCCGACGCGGAAACCATGCGTTACTGGTCCACGCTACCGCATCGCTCGCTGGTCGAAACCGAAACCTGGGTGAATGAAGCCGTCGCCACCAACCGGCGCGGCGAGGGTCATGATTTCGCGGTGCTGCATGAGGCGCGCGTGATCGGGCGCAGCGCCTTCTGGTCGGGAAATGAAGTCGGCTTCCTGTTCCGTCACGCGGTCTGGGGCCGCGGCTTTGCCGGCGAGGCGATGAGCGCCATGTTGCGTTTCGGCTTCGACAGCCTCGGCTTCAAATCCGCCCGCGCCGACGTCGATCCCAACAACACGCGCTCGCTGCAATTGCTGGATCGCCTCGGCTTCAGGGAGACGGGCCGTGCGCAACGCACCTTCAAGATCGGCGACGACTGGTTCGACAGCATCTATCTGACGCTGAAAGCGAGCGATTTCCTTAAAAGCTGATCGGCAAAGCTCGAGCGCCCGGGCAGTAGAAATCACGAAGAACTCGTGTAGGATCGGCCGCCTTGGGGGTGCCTATGAGCCGGCCGGTTGAATTCGAGATCCAGCAAGTTTTCGATTCACGCGATTTCGCCAAAGACTTCGCTATCCGTCGATCGAATGCGACGGAAGAAACAACGTGCCGGCTCGGCCTGTCCGCGCCGCCCGAAACCCTGCGTCTTGGCTATGGCGACGGCGCGAGCGGCTATCTTCGCCAAGGTGAAGACGACACCAAATCGGTGCGTGACATCCTGAGCCGTCATGGCTGGGAACTTCCCCATGGTGGGCGCGTGTTGGATTTCGGCTGCGCTGCCGGCCGCCTGACGCGGTGGGTGACGAGTGTCTGGCCGAAATCGGAAGCCTGGGGCGTAGATATCGACGCCGAGCGCATCACCTGGGCGCGGCTTTATCTGGGATCGGTCGCGCGTTTCTCGATGACGACCAAGATTCCCCATCTGCCTTTCCCGGACCAGCATTTCGATCTGGCCTTTGCCTTCTCGGTCTTCACCCACATCGACGATCTGGCGCATGCCTGGCTTCTGGAACTCGCCCGAGTCCTGAAGCCCGGCGGCGCGGCCGTCGTGACCATCATGGACGAACACACGACAAAGGTGATGACAACCAGATATGCCGCACACGGTTTGCCGCAACGCCTGTTGGGCTATCGGCACTATTATGAAGCGCCGCATGAAATGTTCGTCATCACGCGCGATTCCGTGCCGGATGTGTGGTATCGCGGCGAATATTTCGCAAGCCTTGCCGGAGACGCTTTCGACGTCCTGGAGATGCGCCCCGAATTTCACGGATGGCAAACCGGCGTGGCGATGCGCAAACGCTGACGAACGCCCGTCTCAGAACTTCTCCACCCAGGGCCTGACTTCCATTTCCAGACTCCAGGCGCTGCGCTGCTGACGATGCACCGCGAGATAGGTTTCGGCGATAGCGTCGGGATCGAGCCATTTATCGCCGGCTTTCTCCTCCGCGGAGAGGTCGCCGTGGGAGCTGGCGATGCCACCATCGATGACGAAATGCGCGACATGGATGCCTTGTGGCTGCAG
>DASYDA010000448.1:0-7315 GCA_036499865.1 Dongiaceae bacterium
CTAGGCCGTCGCCTTTTTCCCGTCGAAGACGCGTTCGATCAGCTTGTATTTCACCGCGGCATTGGTGAGGTCGCGGAAGTAGTTCACCAGATCGCCCCAGGGATCGTTCATCCGGTCGAGCCCGGAGATGAAGGCGATCACGGTGCCGATCTCGGTCTTGCCCTGGATCAGGAACCAGCCGCCGATGAAGAGAATTCCGATCACACCGAAGTGGTAGAACAGGTTCATCAGGAAATTCATGCCGTATTTGCGCCAGTAGATCTGCATGTTGAGGTCGTAGACGCGCCGCACGCGGCGGCGATAGCTGCGCTCGCGGACGCCGTCCGGATCGGTGGTTTCGCTCACGATATCGACGCCGGCCTTGCGCACGGTCTTGATCCGCTTCTTGGTCCGGACATTGATCGCGTTCTGCAGCAGCGGGATAAACAATACCTGAGGAACGAAGAGCAGCAGCGCCACCACGGCCATGCCCGGCTGCATGAACAGCATGTAACCGAAGACGCTGATCAGGATGCCGCCGTTCAGGACGGGTTCGGAGAAACTGGTGCCGACGAAGCCGCCGACCGCCTCCACCTCGGAAACCACGATCGAAACGGCGACCGCCTCCTGTTCGGGGTTGTCCCGGTGATCCGCCCGAACCGTCTCCAGGAGATTCTTGTCCAGCCGCATATAGCGATTGGCCTTCTCCGTCACCGAACCTTTGTAGACATTGAGCGCCATCTTCAGCCCGCCGAGCGTCACCGCGGTCGCGACATAGACCAGCGAGAGCAGGATGACGATCTTGAAATCATGCTTCTCCACCGCCGAGTTCGCGATGCGCCGCTGCAGTTCCAGAGGCAACAGATCGACCAGGAAGATGCCGACCGCGAGCAAGGACAGGAAGATCTGGTCGCGCGCGCTCAGCTTCCAGACAAAACGAAAGAGATCCTTGACCGAGCGGGATTCCCGCAGGGTCGAAAGGAATTCGTCGGCGACCAGCCGGGGCAGCTTCATCCTGCCTCCCGTGCCAATTCGGCCAAGACCCAGTTTCGGAAGGCGCGGATTTTGTGGGTCGCATGGCGCTGTTCCGCATAGACGATCCAATAGGCGCCGCCATCGGTGGCGGAGATTTCGAAGGGCCGCACCAATCGTCCCGCCGCAATGTCGTCGCGGAACAACATCGGCGTGAGCATGGCAACGCCCTGGCCGGCGATCGCCGCCGTGCCGATCAAGGTCTGCACGTCGAGCGAAACATTGGAGCGCTCCCGCCGCGCCGGGCGTTCCATTCCGGCCGCGGCGAACCAGAGCGCCCACCATTCGTCATGGGCATCGACTTGCGGCACATGCAGCAGATCCGCCGGGCGCCGCAAGGGATGGCGCGCGAGAAAATCCGGGCTGCACAGGGGAGTGAATTCCATATCGACCAGCTTGTGCGCCTTGACACCAGGCCATGTGCCGTTCCCGCCGCGGATGCCGATATCGAAATCCTCGCGGGTGAAATCGACATTGCGGGTGGATATCTCGATCCTGACCGCGATCTCGGGATGCGCCTGCTGGAATCGTCCGAGGCGCGGCACCAGCCAGTTGGTCGCGAAGGTGTGGACGGCGGTGATCGCCAGCACACCCTCATTCTCGCGCATCGCGTTGAAGGCGGCGTTCAGGCGATGGAAAGCATCGGTGACCGCGGGCGCCAGCCGCTTGCCGGCCTCGGAAAGCTCCACCTTGCGTGATAGCCGCCGGAACAGCGGCTCGCCGACCCGATCCTCCAGCAGCTTCACCTGATAGCTGACCGCCGCCTGGGTCATGCCGAGCTCCGCGGCGGCCTTGGTGAAGCTCTCATGCCGGGCCGCGGCCTCGAAGGCCCGGATCGCGGCCAAAGGCGGCAAGGCGGCTGGCTTGGACATTTCCATCCCTCGGCGGTGCGGGCATCAATCCATAAGGCTGGCTTATGCGTTCCCCCTGACAATCGCTTTGTCTGCGCCCGCTGTCGAGGCCAAATTGCCCAGTAACAGATAAAGCCCGTTAGGCCTCACGCCTGAAAGGAATTCCGATGCGCAACCTTGCTTCCGCCGCTCAGAGCCCTGTCCGTCGCGAAGGACTAACCAATCCGATGGCCGTCGCGTTCCGAAAGCTCGCTTTTGGGCTGCTGGCGGGCCTTGCCGCCATCCGTCAGCCGCACCTTACCCGCATCGATCCCGACCGTTGGTCGGATGCCATGCTGAGGGATATCGGCCTCCACGAATTGACGCACCGGCCCACCGATTGGCGCCTGCGGTGACGCCGCGACCGATGGGCCGGCTTCGAGCGCTTATTTTCTCGCCGCCTGCAAGGCTTTCTCGCGGCCCTTCAGCACCAGGCCGGATTGGATCGGCCAGAGACCGAAATCCAGCGGATCCCCGGCCAGAGCCTTCTGCGCATGCAGCGGCCATTGCGGATCGGCCAGGGCGTCGCGAGCCAACGCCACCAGATCGGCACGGTTTCCGGCGATGATGGCGGCGGCGGCGGCGGCATCGGTGATCAGGCCGACCGCCATGGTCTTGATGCCGGTCTCCCGGCGGATGCGTTCCGCGAAGGGTACCTGATAAAGCGGCTCCGGCGCGGGAATGACGCTCTGGCTGAAGCCGCCGGAGGAACAATCGATCACATCGACGCCGAGCGCCTTCAGTCGCGCCGCATAGGTGACGCTGTCTTCAAGGGTCCAGCCGCCGCCCGCGCTTTCCGGCACCCGATCGACCGAGGAGATGCGCACGAAGAGCGGCTTATCCGTCGGCCAGACGCCGCGCACGGCTTCCGCCACTTCCAGCGGAAAGCGCATGCGGCCCTGGATATCGCCGCCATATTCGTCCTCGCGATGGTTCGAAACCGGCGAGAGGAATTGGTTGAGCAAATAGCCATGGGCGCTGTGGATCTCCACCACCTCGAAACCGGCTTTCAGCGCCCGGATCGTCGCCGCGCGGAAGGACTCCTTCAGCCGCCCGAGATCACCCTTGGTGAGCGCCGCCGGCACATGCCACTTCTCGCCATGCGGCAGGGCGCTCGCGGAAACCGTCTGCCAGGGCTTCTCGCCGCGCGCCTTGGCATCCGCTTCGGTCAGCGGTCCGCCGCCCTCCCACGGCCGCTGCGCCGAGGCCTTGCGGCCGGCATGGGCGAGCTGGATGCCCGGCACGGCGCCATGCTCCTTCAGGAAAGCCGCGATGCGTGCCAGGGGCGCCATATGGTCGTCGCTCCAGAGGCCCACATCCCCGGGAGTGATGCGGCCTTCCTTCTCCACCGCCGTGGCCTCGACGAAGACCGTGCCGAAGCCGCCGAGCGCGAAGCGGCCAAGATGCACGAAATGCCAGTCACTGGCGAAACCGTCCTGCGCCGAATATTGGCACATCGGCGAAACCACGAGCCGATTGCGCGCCCGCGCGGAACGCAGCTCGATCGGCGAGAACAAGGGGGAAGATGATGACATGGGAACCTGTACCGGGAACTTGTGGGGAACGAAGAGGAGAACTCGGAAATCGGATCACTCTGAAATAGGCTTCTCCGGCTTTCGCGACAAGCGAGTTTCCCGCGCGGCATCTTGTCCGGCGTTTCGCTCGCCGCCCGGCCGATCGTTTCCAACCGCTGAACGCTCTATTCACCGAGCGGTGAATTGTCAGAACCGGTCCCGGCCGGGAAAGTGTCGGGCCGGGAAAATGCTACGGCGCCTGCCCAACCGCCTCAACTGATTGGAGAAATGATGGCCATCGAAAACAGCCTCAACCCCTGGGCTCCCAAGGTCTTGAGCATCTTGCGCATCGTCGCGGCGCTGCTCTTTGTCGAGCATGGCGCCATGAAGCTGTTCAGCTTTCCGGCGCCGATGGGTATGCCGCTCGAATTGTTCTCGCTGATCGGCCTCGCCGGCATCCTGGAATTCTTCGGCGGGCTGATACTGGCGATCGGGCTCTTCAGCCGCGCGATCGCCTTCGTCCTCTCGGGTGAAATGGCCTTCGCCTATTTCATGGAGCATTTCCCGAAGAGTTTCTTCCCCGCCCTCAACATGGGCGATGGGGCGATCCTCTTCTGTTTCATCTTCTTCTATATCGTCTTCGCGGGGCCAGGCCCCTGGAGCGCCGATGCGATAAGGAAGAAGTAGTCGAGAAAAGAGACCGCCTTTCGGCGGTCTCTTCGTTTGGGCTGTTTACTCGGACTATCCCTTCCAGTGCGGCGGAATGGTCTTCTCAAAATAGGGCAGCGCTTCAATCCGCTTGATCCAGGCCGCGACGGCGGCCGGCATATCCTCGCGCTTCAGCCCGAAGCCTGGGGCGCGCTCTTCAACGCGCATCGGCATCCGCATATAGGGATAGGCCGCGAAATCGGCGAGGCCGAGATCGCCGGCAAGATAGTCGCCCTTCAGCATCGCCGCCCAGCGCTTCAGCTCCTCGTTGACCGTAGATTTGGCGGCATCGATCCGCTTCTGATCGCGCTCGGCGGGCTTCACGTGGAGCACCGCCTCCATTAGTTCGCCGGTCGGCGGATAGAGATAGTTGTCCGCCTCGTTGATCATGCGCCGTGCGACGGCGCGCTGCTGCGCGCCCTTCGGCAACAGCGGCTTTACCGGATACTGCTCGTCCAAGTATTCGCAGATCGCATTCGATTCATAGAGCGCGAAGCCGCCATCGACGATGGTCGGCACGCGGCCGCGCGGATTGATCGCCAGGAATTCCGGCGTCTTGGTTTCCTCGGCGTCGAAGGAGAGCCGCTTCGCCTCGTAGGGGATCGCCTTGAATTCGAGCGCTAGCCAGACCTTCCAGGCGAAGGGCGAACCGGAGCCGTAATAGAATGTGAGAGCCATGATGTTTTCCTGTTGTTGAACTTAACGTTGCCGGAGCGTCGCCGTCAGCAGCCCCGCGCCGATTAGCATCGAGCCGCCGACCCGGTTCATGATCCTGACCGCGCGGGGCGAAGCGGCGACCCGCCGCGCTCGCGCCATCATCGCGATATAGCCGGTCTGCACGATGATCGCGATGGCGACGAAGGTGGCGCCGAGAATCAGAACTTGCGGCACCGTGGGCTGCTTCGGATCGATGAATTGCGGCATGAAGGCCGCAAAGAACAGGATACCTTTCGGATTGAGCACCGTCACCGAAAAGGATTGGAAGATCGCGCGCGGCATCGAACGCGCGCGCTCCATCGCCGTCACTTCCAACGCCACCGCCGGTGCAAGCCAGAGCTTGACGCCGAGATAGACGAGATAGGCGGCGCCCAGCCATTTGAGAATCATGAAGGCTTCCGCCGAAGCGGCGAGCACGGCACCGAAACCGAGCACCGAAGCCGTCATCGCCACGATATCGCCCAACGCGACTCCGATGAGACTGGCCAGCGCCACCCGCGATCCCGAACTCATGGCATGGCCCGTGACCATCAAGGTGGTCGGGCCGGGGATTACGATCAGCACGGTCGCGGCGGCGGCATAGGCCAGCCAAAGCTGCAGTGGAATCATTTTTCGTCAGCTCCCGTCCATTCAAGATTTCGCCAGCAAAGACAGAAGGTTGCGGCGGCTGCAATGGCATTCTTGCGGCCCGATCATAGGTTTGTGATCGCGGGATTTCCGTTTCCTGACACGTGACATATGTGGGTCGCGAAGGGCGGTATCGGGCGTCGTTGGGGCGCTGGACATATCGGCCGGTGGAGGGCCCAAGTCCATGAAATCGTTCGTGAAATCTTCTCGGAAAACCGTCCGTGGCAAGTCCTTGGTGGGTGGCGTGGCCGCCCTCCTCCTGCTGGGCTTCAGCCTTTCCGGTTGCATCGTCGAACCGATCGGCGGCGGCTACCACAATTTCGGCGGTGGATCGGGTGGGCATCATTCGCATTGGAACGGTGGCGGCTGGCACTGAGCCTGACCATCTAAGAATAAGAATAAAAGGAGAAGCATGATGACTTCGTTGTTTCGCGGCCTATTGGCGGCGGCCGCGCTGACGGCTGGAGCCGCCGGCCTCACGGGCTGCATTGTGGCGCCGGCGGATGGCGGCCCGGCCTATGTGGCACCCGCGCCCGTTTACGTGAGGCCGGCGCCGGTCTATGTCGGACCGAGCTACTATTACGGCCGCCCGCATTACTACGGCGGATATCGCCGCTGGCACTAATTCGGATCTCGGTCGGGCCGGCTCAGTGCCGGCCCGCGAAGATGCATCAAGCGGCGGATCGCGATGATAGATAACCGTCGATAAGCTCGATCAGGCGATCCCGTCCGAAGCTGTCATCGTGGCCGCCATGCACCACGCGCACCGGAAGTTCCCGCAACCGACGCATGGTGCGGATATAGGCAGTAACATCGCTGCCATCGAGCTGATCGAGAAGCGGACCGTCATAGACCGCATCCCCGGAAAACAACGTGCTGGTCTTGGCTTCCCACAACCCGATGCTGCCCGGAGAATGTCCGGGCAGATGCATCACTTCGAAATGCCGGTCGCCGGTGTCGACGCTGTCGCCGTCATGCAACGCCACGACACGCTGCGCCGGCCGCAAGCGATAGTGTTCCGGGTCGTAACCCGCTTCCGGAGCCGCGGTGATCATGCAGCCGTCGGAGATTTCGTACCCGGCTTCGGCCAGCTTTCTACGGCTGTCGCCGGAGAAGTAGGCCTCGTTCCGCAGGCTGATCACCTGCTCGGGCGCGGTGAGCGTGGCAACCTCCGACTCGTGAACCAGGCTTTCCGCGAATTCGTGATGCCCGCCGACATGGTCGAGATGCGTGTGGGTGGCCACCGCCGAGACCGGCTTATCGATCAGATGCCGCGTGGCGTCGTGCAGGCTCGCAACCCCCATGCCTGTATCGATCAGCAAATCCCGATCGCGACCCCGCACATGCCAGATGTTGCAGCGCATGAGCGGGATCACATGCGGTTCCCAAAGCAAGGTGATTCCATCCCCGATTGAGCGCGATTCGAACCAGCGGTCGGCGATCTGAAGGGTCATCGGTTTCACTTTTCCCGGTTGTACAGGGGACAGGACGGCTTTGCGCCGCGTCAGCACGCGGACAGTACCTTGACGCTTACCGGAATCTAACAGCAAGATCGTTTCGTTAACAGAGCGGCCGATGGGGCTGCCGCACTGAGCCACCTATCCGCTATTTATCTGCAATCGCTCTGCCAAGGAAATTGATTCTATGCCGATCGATATCCATCAGCTTCTGGCGGAGCGGTCCTCCGAAAAATACGAGCTCTACGATCGCCATCTGAATTCACAGATGGTGCGGGTGCTTAAGACCATCGGCTTCGACCGCAACTATGTTCGCGGACAGGGAGCTTACCTTTTCGACCAGAATGACGAACGCTACCTGGACTTGCTGAGCGGCTTCGGCGTCTTTGCC
>DASYDA010000449.1:0-1901 GCA_036499865.1 Dongiaceae bacterium
TCGCCGGTGATTCCGCTGGAAGCCTTGCGGCTCTTCGCATCCGAACGCAATGCCAGCCTGATGGTCTCGGGATCCGGCATCATGGGCGTCGTCGCGACCTTCGCCATTCCCGCTCTGGTGCAGCGCTGGCGTCCGCGGCGCGTCTATCTCGCGGCGATCGCGCTGTTGGCTGCGGCGCCCGCCCTGATGATCGCCGACGGGCTGCTGGGATTTTCCATCGGCTGGTTCATACGCTCCATTGCCTGCGCCAGCGTGCTGACTTTGCTCAATCTCTATATCTCCGCCTTCATACCGAAGAAGAACCTCGCCAAGTCCGAGCCGTTGCGCGTGTTCATCTCGGCGATCGCCTGGGTGTCTGGCCCCTGGATCGGCGTGCGCCTCTATGCGGCTGATCCCCGACTGGTCTTCCTGGCTTCCGCCGGCTGTGCGCTTCTCCTGTTCGCGTTCTTTTACGGGTTGCGGCTGGAAGCACCGACCGGGATCGCCAGCCGGAGCCCGATGAAAAACCTGCTGCGATTCTTCTCGCAACCGCGCCTCGCGCTTGCTTGGGTGCTGAATTTCGGTCGCGAGACCTGGTGGGTCATGATGTTCAACTACGGACCCTGGTATCTCCAGGATGTCGGCATGCCGAAGACCGCGGCCGGCGACCTGCAATCCAGTGCCACGGCGATGCTGTTCCTCACCCTCGGCCTTGGCTGGATCGCGCGCCGCACCCGGCTCCGGCGGTTCATCAGTGGCGCCTTTCTGATCGTCGCGGTCATGACGGGCGTCGCGGCGCTCAGCCGGCATGAACCCGGTCTGGTCTGGATCGCGCTGATCGGTTCGGCTTTAGGCGCGGTTTCCCTGGATTCCGTCGCGGCGGTCACCTTCCTCCGCGCGGTGCGCGCCTGGGAGCGTCCGCAGATGTCCACGGTCTTCAGCATCTATCGCGACGCGGCCAGTGTGATCCCGCCGGCGCTCTTCTCGATCCTGCTCAGCTTCTTTCCTCTGCCATCCGTGTTCCTGGCCGTGGCGATCTTCGCCCTGGTCTGCAGCCTGCTGGCCCTGTTGCTGCCGAAAAGTCTCTGATCTGAAGCAGCGCTCCGAGCCACACGAATCCTCCGACCAACTTCCAGGAGTTTCCAGCGCCTTTCGATTGTGGTAACCCACACAGTCCAGTGTGGTGACCGGGCGCACAGCGATTTGACCATGCGTGGACAAGGATGGGTCTCAAACGTCATTATCCTTGCGTACCGGGCGTTGCATTATGCCGGTATCGGGGTGGAGGGATCATGCTGAGCAGGATGCTTTCGATTGTGGCGGGCCTATGCCTGCTCGGTCAGGGCCTGATCGCTCATTCGGCTGAAGCCGAACCGCGGGTCGCTTTGGTGATCGGAAATTCCAATTACGGCAAGGAAATCGGCTCGCTGCCGAATCCCGCCAACGACGCCGGGCTGATTGCCCAAGCGCTTCAGCAGGCCGGCTTTCAGGTGATCAAGGTCGTCGATGCCGACCAGAAGAAAATGAAACGCGCCATCGCCGATTTCGGCGACAAGCTGGCGGCGGCCGGTCCGGAGGCGACGGGCCTCTTCTTCTATGCCGGCCATGGCGTGCAGGTGCGCGGCATGAACTACCTGGTGCCGATCGGCGCCGATATCAGCAAGGAAGCCGATGTCGATATCGAATCCGTCTCGGCGGATACCATCCTTCAACAGATGGAATTCGCCGGCAGTCGGGTGAACATCGTCATCCTGGATGCCTGCCGGAACAATCCCCTGGGCCGCAGCGTCCGCTCGCTGACCCGCGGCCTGGCGCCGATGGATGCGACGCAAGGCACTTTTGTCGCCTATTCCACCGCCCCTGGCCAGGTGGCCTCGGACGGCAGCGGGAGGGACAGCCCCTACAGCGCCGCCCTGGCGAAG
>DASYDA010000450.1:0-1649 GCA_036499865.1 Dongiaceae bacterium
GAGCTTTTGCGGGCACCGCGATCTCGATCGTCGCCGGATTGGTGGTGGATTGACCGGTCGAGCCGAAGCCGCCTTTGCCGCGCTCGGTCTCGTCCAAGGTCTCGCGCTCCGTCCATTGCAGCCGCGTGACCGGCGCCAGGATAAGCTGTGCGATCCGATCGCCGCGTTTGATCGCGAAAGGCGCCTGGCCGTGATTGATCAGAATCACGCCGACCTCGCCGCGATAGTCCGCATCGATGGTGCCGGGCGTGTTCAGCGTGGTGACGCCGAATTTGAGGGCCAGGCCGGAGCGTGGACGGATCTGGGCCTCGAAGCCCGTCGGCAAGGCGATGGCGATGCCGGTCGGGACCAAAGCGCGTTCGCCGGGCGCCAGGGTCACTTCGGCGCCCACCGCCGCCAGCAGATCCATCCCGGCGCTTCCCGAAGTCGCATAAGACGGCAAAGGCAGGTTCTGGCCGTGATCGAGCCGGGTGACCGCGACATTCACCGTTTCCGATATCCGGTGCTCAACCATGCGCGGCCCCACCATGCGCTTCCCGGGGCGCGCGCTCGAAATGCCGGGCGATGCTTTGGCCCAAACGATCGGCCAGTTCGGCCTTGCTCAGGGTGGGCCAATCCTCGGTGCGTTCCGCGGCGATCAGATGCACCGTGTTGCTGTCACCCCCGAAGACGCCGGATTCGGCCGAGACATCATTGGCCAGGATCCAGTCGCAGCCTTTCGCGCGGCGCTTCTTCTGCGCATTTTCGAGCAGGTTTTCGGTTTCGGCCGCAAAGCCGACGACCAGTTTCGGCCGTTTCGGGCCCAGTTGGGACATGGTCTTTAAAATGTCCGGATTGGCGGCAAGTTCCAGGGCGGGGGCCTTGCCGCTCTCATCCTTCTTGATTTTCTGGTTGGCGGCATGCGCGACCCGCCAATCGGCGACGGCGGCCGCGAAAACCGCGATATCCGCCGGCAAAGCGGCCTCGCAGGCGGCCAGCATCTCGGCCGCCGTCTCGATATACCGGACCGTGACGCCGGCCGGGTCGGAGAGGTTGGTGGGGCCCGAGACCAGGGTCGTCTGCGCACCCATGCGCGCGAGCGTGGTGGCGATGGCGTGGCCCTGCTTGCCGGAGGAACGGTTGGCGATGAATCGGACCGGATCGATCGGCTCCAGGGTCGGGCCGGAAGTCACCAGGGCCTTGAGGCCCTTCAACAATCCGTCCGCCAGCAGGGTTTCGATCCCATTGAGGATGTCATGCGGCTCCGTCATCCGCCCGGACCCGACCTCGCCGCAGGCGAGATCCCCGGCATCCGGCCCCACCCTGCGGATCCCGCGGGCGCGCAACAGGGCCATATTGGCTTGGGTGGCGGCGTTCTGCCACATCATCACATTCATGGACGGCGCCAGCAGGACCGGCGCGGAAGTCGCCAGAAGCGTGGTGCTGGCAAGGTCGTCGGCGATGCCATGGGCGAGTTTCGCCATGATATCGGCGGTGGCAGGGGCCACCACCACGAGATCGGCCTCCCGGGAGAGCCGGATATGGCCCATTTCGCTCTCATCGGTCAGGGAAAACAGCTCCTGATAGACCTTGCTTTCGGAAAGGGCGGAAAGGCTGAGCGGCGTCACGAATTCGGCCCCGCTCTTGGTCAGGATCACCCGAAAACTGAG
>DASYDA010000451.1:0-5115 GCA_036499865.1 Dongiaceae bacterium
CGATCTGGACAGCTTGGCGGCGATCTGCGACCGTATCGCCGTGCTGGTGGATAAGAAAATAAAGGTCGGCACCTTGGCCGAATTGCGACAGGACAATCATCCCTGGATCCGCGACTATTTCCACGGCCCGCGCGCGCGGGCCGCGGGGATTGCCGAATGATATCGATTCACCTGCCAAACCCTGCATTCTGACCGGACGGAGCTTCATGGAGACCCGAGCCAGACATATCGCCGTCGGCGGCTTCGTGCTGGTGCTGCTGGTCTGCGCCGGCTTGTTCGCCATCTGGGTGGCGAAGTTCAGCAACCAGGTCGTCTATGTGCCGTATTACACGCGGTTGAGCGGCTCGGTTTCGCAATTGCGGGTCGATAGCACGGTCCTGTTCGGCGGTATTCCCATCGGCCGGGTGACCGATGTCAGCATCGATCCCGAAAACAGCGAATTGGCGCGCGTCGATTTCGTGGTCCGTTCCGGTACACCGATCCGGAGCGATTCCCAGGCGACCGTGGAGATTCAAAGCCTCGCCGGCGGCGTCGGCCTGCAGATCAGCCGCGGTACGACAAGCGCGCAACGACTGGCTCCCGGCCTCGAAGTGAAGGGCGGCTACTCGCCGCTGGAGCGGCTGGTCAGCCAAGCCCCGACGCTCCTGGCCAAGCTGACGCAGATCGCCGAAAACCTGAACACGATGTTGAGTCCGGAAAACCGCGACGCCCTGACGGAGACGCTGTCGAACCTGCGCGATCTCTCGGTGAACTTGAAGAGCCACGAGACGCAGATCAACACCCTGCTGGGCGATGGCGGCGTCGCGGTCAAGAATTTCGCCGATGCAGGGCAGCAGCTCAACAATCTGGCCGTTCAGCTCAACAAGAGCGCCGGGTCGATCACCGGTGACGCGCAGAAAGCCGTGCAGAGTTTCAGGGATATGTCCGCGGCCTTCAAGGCGACCGCCGACCAGTTCAGCAGCCTGATTGCCGACAATCGGGAACCGATCCATCAGTTCACCGGAAGCGCTCTCTATGAGGCCACCGACCTGATCGCGCAGCTCCGCCAATTGGCGGGTTCCATGGCGCGCATCTCGCAGGAAATCGAGCGCGACCCGGCCCGCTTCTTTTTGAGCGACCGCAACAAGGGATACAAGCCCCAGTGATGCCCGCCTCAACGATACCCGTGGGAGATCCAGTCACCCAGGAATTCCGGGTGCGCCGCGCGATGCTGCGCGCATTCGGGTTGATGCCGGCGCTGGCGCTGTTCGGCTGTAACGTAATTCCGGACGTCAATAAGCCGCTGAAGCTCTACACGCTCAATCCCTCGCTGAAACCCTCCGAAGCGATTCCACCGGTGACCTGGCAGTTGGTGGTCGCGGAGCCGGCAGCCGAAAGGGATATCGACACCACCCGCATCGCGCTGACCCGGACAGCGAACGTGATCGAATACTATGCCGACGGAAATTGGGCGGACACCGCACCCGATCTGGTGCAGGCGAAGTTGATCGAGGCCTTCGAGGCCACCAATGCCATTCCGGCGGTGGGACGCGACGCAGCGGGTCTGAAGCCGGACTACATCCTGCAATCGGATCTGCGGGACTTTCAGGCCGAGTACGGGACCGATGGCGTTGCGGTCGCCCATGTCTCCCTGATCGCCAAACTGGTGCAGATGCCGGATCGCCGGATCGTCCACAGCGTGGATGCTTCGGCGAAAGTCTCGGGCGGCGGCAAGGAACTGCCGGCTATCGTCACCGCTTTCGAGCAGGCGCTCTCCCAGGTTCTGCAAAAGGTCGTTACGGGCGTCCTCACGACCTCCTGAACCGACCCATTCAACATCGGCGTCGATCATCATGTCCCATGTGTTCCACCGCGACCTGAAGCAAGCCTTGCCGGTCGCCGCCCGCGGCGAAGGCGCCTATGTCATCGATGGGGAGGGGCGTCGCTATCTCGATGCTTCGGGAGGGCCGGCGGTATCCTGCCTGGGCTACAGTCATCCCAAGGTCATCGCGGCGATCCAGCGCCAGGCCGCGGAAATTGCTTATGCCTACAGCCTGTTCTTTACCACCCCGGCCATGGAGAAGCTGGCCGATCGCCTGGTGGAGCAGGCGCCGCCGGGCCTAGACCGTGCGTTCTTCTGCTCCGGCGGTGCGGAGGCTGTGGAAGGGGCGATCAAGCTGGCGCGGCAGTATCACCTCGAAATCGGCCAGCCGGAGCGGCGGCTTTTCATCGCCCGGCGCCGCAGCTATCACGGCAACACATTGGCGACCCTGGCTCTCGGCGAGGACGTCAACCGGCGGGCGCCTTATGAGCCGCTGCTGGCGGAAGTCGAGCATATTTCGCCTTGCTACGAGTATCGCGGCCGGCATGCCGATGAGACCCCGGAAGCCTACGGCTTGCGGATTGCCGACGAACTCGATGCGACGATCCAACGCCTCGGCGCAGAGAATGTGGCGGCGTTCATCTGCGAAACCGTGAGCGGCGCCAGCCTGGGCGCCGCGCCGCCGGTTCCCGGTTATCTGAAACGGATCCGGGATATCTGCGACCGGCATGGCGTGCTGCTGATCTTCGACGAAGTGATGTGCGGCATGGGCCGGACCGGCCATATGTATGCCTGCCTCGAAGACGGGGTGACGCCTGATATTCTCACCATGGCGAAAGGCTTGGGTGGCGGCTATGCGCCGATCGGCGGCATGCTGATCCATCGCCGCATCCGCGAGGCGATCGAAGCCGGTTCGGGCGTCTTGAAGCACGGCACCACCTATTCCGGCCATACGCTCTCTTGTGCCGCGGCCCTGGCGGTCCAGGAAGCGATCGCCGAAGAGGGATTGCTGGAAAATGTCCGCCGAATGGGCGAATCGCTCCGGCAGCGCCTGACCGAGGCTTTCGGCCAGCATCCCCACATCGGCGATATCCGAGGCCGCGGCCTGTTCCTGGGATTGGAACTGGTCGCCGATCGCGAGACGAAACAGACACTCGATCCCAGCCGGAAAACCTGGCTGCGGTTCCGTCAGGCCGCCATGGCCCATGGCCTGATCTGCTATCCATCGGGTGGCTGCGTGGATGGCAAGCAGGGTGATCACATCATCCTGGCGCCGCCATACAATGTGACGCCGGCTCAGATCGATGAGATCGTCAATAAGCTCGGCGTGGCCCTGGGCGAGGCCCTTCGCTGATACCCGTTTCGGGACGCTGGATTGCTGAGGATTTTAATCTAAATTTTTCGTTGATTAACAAATCGTTATGGGTTTTGTGGCAGAACATGCCCATCGACCGTATCCAGCGTAAGTGGTAAATTTTTTCTGCTCGGCCTCTTTCGAGGATTGCGAGCAGGCAGTGGAGATTGTCATGGCCGGGATGCTGACCGAAGCGGATGTCCAAAGATTGATGACCAGTCCATCGGGCGATATCCGCGCGGAAACCGCGGAAAAGGTCGCGGTCGCATTTCAATCAGGTGGCTTGACGGCGGATGAGCGCCGGATTGCCGAGGAAATCTTCCGGGTCTTGCTGCGGGACGTCGAGGTGATGGTGCGCGAGGTGCTTGCGCGCAATCTGAAGGCGAATGGCGATCTTCCCCGAGACGTCGCGCTTAGCCTTGCCAAGGATGTGGAATCCGTTTCCTTGCCGGTGCTCGAATTTTCCAGCGTGCTGAGCGACGCCGATCTGATCGAGATCGTGCGGGGGTCGGGGGCGGAAAAGCAGATGGCGATCGCGCGCCGCGCCGAAGTCTCCCCCGCTGTCGCGGAAGCCCTGGTCGATCACGGCAGAACCGCGGCTGTGGTCGCGACCCTGGTGTCCAATCCGGGTGCCCAGCTCGACGAATCGATCCTGAAAAAGGCCATGGAGAAGCATGGCTCCGATGTGATCGTCGCGAATAACGTGGCACACCGGACCGATCTGCCGGTCACCATCGCCGAGCGGCTGGTCGCGGCGGTTTCCGAATCGCTGCGGGACTACCTGCTGACCAAGAAAGAGCTTTCGCCGGATCAGGCGGCCGACCTCGTCCTGCAGGCGCGGGAGAAGGCAACCGTGGGGTTGCTGCCGCCGGGGGCGAAAGGCGCCGATGTGGTCGATCTCGCACGCCAGCTTCGCGATCACCGGCGCTTGACGCCGAGCCTCGTGCTTCGTGCCCTTTGCATGGGCGATCTCGGCTTCTTCGAGGCCAGCATGGCGGTGCTTGCCAACACGCCGATCGTCAACGCCCGGGCGCTCATCCACGACGACGGCAAGCTGGGGCTGCAATCGATCTACGCCCGGACCAAGCTGCCGACCTCGCTGTTTCCGGCCTTCCGCACCGCGCTCGATATGGTGCGCTCGACCGAATATGACGGCGGCGAAAAGGACCGCGAGCGCTTCGCGGCCAAGGTGATCGAGCGCGTCCTCACGCAATATGAAGACATGGATGCCGAGAATCTCGATTACCTGATGAAGAAATTGAAGCAGTTGGCCGCCTGAATCAGGCGAAAGTCGTACTCGATCCCCACCCTATTGAGCATACCGGTTTGGCCGTCGCCGCGTTATGCTGCGCTGCGGTGATTGAGCTATGCAAAAAATGCTAATATGCCAAGAAAAATAACGCTTTTTTAATTTGACTCAGTCAGAATGATACCTACGTCACCGAGTCTAAAATAAAGCTGGATGAGGTTCCGGCGCTTGAGTGACGATTGGGATGGAACGCCGATGCCGAGTTCGATGGGAGTATCGGAGTGGTTGGAAGTCTGGATGGTCGCATGGTTTGCCGTCCAACTGCCCATGGGAATGATGTTGGGTCGCTATTTGCGCCAAGCGGCGGCCTTGGGCCTGAGTTCAAGGCCGGTCGAAACGGAATCCGCGCAGCGGGAGAATGGCTGGCAGGGGTTTCTTCAGGGCTACGTTCCCGCGCGGTGAGCGTACCGGAAGCTTCGTGAGGGCTTCCGGCTGACGCCGGCTAAATCCTGTATCGAACCCGCTGAAAGGCGTCGGTTTACCCTGTTCTATTAAGGCGGGCACGTACACCGCCTAATCCCTTCTTTTAAAAGGCAAGAGACGACGCTTGCGTGGCCTTCGGACCGAGGCTATATAGCGGGTCCCTGCGCGGGGGCGACCCCGTTCGAGCGCGTCGGAGTGTAGCTCAGCCTGGTAGAGCACTGTGTTCGG
>DASYDA010000452.1:0-3642 GCA_036499865.1 Dongiaceae bacterium
TTCTCGACCTGGAGCAGGGGTGCGGTCATCGGTCTCGTTCCCTAATTCTCTCTGGGGTCGAGCACATCGCGGAGCCCGTCGCCGATCAGGTTGAAGCCGAGGCTGACCACGAAGATCGCGATGCCGGGAAAGGTGCAGACCCACCACTGGTCGAGGATCTGGTTGCGGCCGTCCGAGACCATGGAGCCCCATTCCGGCTGCGGCGGCGCGACGCCGAGGCCGAGGAAGCCCAAGCCCGCGGCGATCAGGATGACGCCCGCCATATCCAAAGTGACCCTTACGATCAGCGAAGGCAGGCACATCGGCATGATATGGCCGAGCAGGATCTTGGCGCCGGAAGCGCCGCTCATGCGCGCCGCTTCGATATAGTCGGTGCCGCGGATGGTGAGCGTCTCCGCCCGGGCGATGCGGGCGTAAGGCGGCCAGGCGGTGAGGGCGATGGCCAGCACGGCATTCTCGATGCCGGCGCCCAAGGCCGCGGCGAAGGCGAGCGCCAGGACCAGCTTCGGGAAGGCGAGGAAGGCGTCGGTGAGGCGCATCAACACCAGATCGAGCCAGCCGCCGACATAGCCCGCGGTGGTGCCGATAGCGACGCCGACCGGGGCGGCCGTGATCGCCACCAAGGCGATGATCAGCAAAGTGGTGCGCGAGCCGAAGACGATCCGGCTCCAGATGTCGCGGGATTGCTGGTCGGTGCCGAGCCAATGCAGGCCGCCCGGCGGCAGCAGCCGTTCGGTCTCCGCGCTGCCGCCGGAGACCGGGCTCCAATCGGTCAGCCAAGGTGCGAAGATCGCCATGCCGATCAGCGCCAGAATGATGACGAGCCCGATCATCGCCAGCGGATTGCGCGCGAAGGCGACCCAGCCGAGATAAGCACGCCCGCTGCGCGCCTGCAGCCGCGAGCGGGGCGTGTCGGTCAGCAGCCAGTGCCGCCAATCGGCCGGCGTCAGCGCGAGCACCCATCCCCTGGTCTTTGTCGCCATCTTCACCGTGCCCTGGGATCGAGGAATTGATAGGCGATGTCGGTCAGCGTGTTGATCACGATATAGACCATGCCGACCACGATGGTGCCGCCCATCACCGCCGGGAGATCCTGGCCGAAGATCGAATCCGTGATGTAGAGGCCGAGGCCGTGCCAGGTGAAGACCGTTTCGGTCAGCACCGAGCCTTCCAGCAAAGTGCCGTAGGAGAGGGCGACCACGGTCAGCAACGGCACCAGGATATTGCCCATGGCATGCTTCCAGATGATCCGCGTCTCGGAGACGCCCTTCACCCGTGCGGTCAGCACATATTCCTGGCTCAACTGGCTCAGCATCAGCGAGCGCGTCATGCGGCTGATATAAGCGAGCGAGAAATAGCCGAGCAGCGAGGCCGGCATGATGAGATGCGCGACCGCATTCTGGAACATGTCGTAATCGCCGGCGAGCAAAGTATCGACCGTCATCAACCCGGTGATGGGGGTCACCATGTCCTCATAGCCGAAATCGAGCCGGCCGGGACCGGGAAGCCAGTCGAGCTTCGCATAGAAGATCAGCAGGCTCATGATGCCGAGCCAGAAGATCGGCATCGAATAGCCGACCAGGCCGACGAAGCGGATCAGGTGATCGACGATGGAATCCTTGCGCACGGCGGCCCAGACGCCGAGCGGGATGCCGAAGATGACGCCAATGATGATGCCCCAGGTCGCCAGCTCCAAAGTCGCCGGGAAGACGCGCACCAGATCGTCGAAGATCGGCTGGCTGGTCCGCAGCGAGACGCCGAGATCGCCGCGCAGAACGCTGGAGATGTAGAGCAGGAATTGCACGGGTATCGAGTGATTGAGGCCGAGCTGTTCGCGTGCCGCCGCGATGGTCGATTCCGAGGCGTGATCGCCGACGATCGCAAGCACCGGATCCGCCGGCAGCAACCGGCTGATGATGAAGGTCACCACCAGCAGACCCAGCAGCGTGGTGGCGATCTGGATCAGGACCTTGGCGACCGCCTTCAGGCGTTGGAAGATCATGAATCGCGTGTCATGTCGGATCTGAATCGACAGAAGAGCGGCCCACCTTGCGGTTCAGGCAAGGTGGGCCGCTTTCATCCGTTCAGTTCTTGACGACGTAGCGATAGAGGTTGAGATCGAAGGTCGGCCCGATGATGAAGCCGTCCACGTTCTTGCGGACCGCGGCCGTCTCGACTTGCTGGAACATGATGACGTAAGGACCCTCGTTCATCTCCATCTTCTGCAGGTCCATATACATTTGCGCCCGCTTGGCCGAGTCCTTTTCGTCGCGAGCCGCGTTCACAGCGGCGGCGCGCTCGTCCGACTGCCACTGGTTGCGCTTGGCGAGCGGCGAGTTCAGATAGCCGTCGGTATTGGAATGCGGATCCTGATAATCCGAACCCCATTGGCCGAGATAGATGTCGTGCTCGCTGGCCCGGTACTTGGTCAGCGTGGTCTTGTTGTCGGCCAAGCGGATGATGAGGTGGATACCGGCCTTGGCCATCGAGTTCTGCAGCGAAGCCGAAAGTTCGCGGCCCTCCGATTTGTTGGTGACGTCGATGGTGACGTCGAAGCCATCGGGGTAGCCGGCCTTGGCGAGCAGCTCCTTCGCCTTCTTCACGTCATAGGTGAAGGGATTGTTGTTGTCGGCGCCGAGCTGGCCGTCCGGCAGGAAGCTTTGATGCTCGATTCCGGTGCCGGCGAACATCGTCTTTTGCAGACCGTTATAGTCGACCAGGTACTTCATGGCCTGGCGGACATCGACATTGCCCAGATACTTGTTCTTGGTGTTGAGGCCCATGTACCAGAGCGTCGCTTTCGGCGAGGACACGAATTTCATATCCGCATTGCCCTTCACCGCTTTCAGCTGGTCGCCGAGCAGGTTGCGCGCGATGTCGACATCGCCCTTCTGCAGCAGCAATTGCTGGGTGGCGCTTTCCGTCACGTTCTTGATCAGCACGCGCTTGATCTTCGCGGGGCCGTCCCAGTAGTTCGGGTCGGCGTCGAGCACGAAGGAATCGTTGGGCTTCCAGCTCTTCAGCATGAAGGGGCCGGAACCGGCTTCGTTGGTTTTCAGCCATTCATGCCCCATATCGCCATCCTTCTCGTGGGACATGGCGAGCTTCTTATCGACCACGACGCTGGTGTAGGAGAGGCAGTTCAGGAAGAAACTCGGCGAATAGGCCGCGTCGAGTTGGACCTCGAGGGTCATCGGATCCTTCACCCGAACCATCTTATCGACATTGTCCTTGGTCAGGCCGAACTGATTGAGGATGAAAGCCGGGCTGAGATCGAGCTTCACGTAGCGGATCATCGAGAAGGCGGCATCCTCGGCGGTCACGTCGTCGCCGGAATGGAACTTGATCCCGGGGCGGATCTTGAAATCGAAGGTCTTGCCGTCGTCGCTGACCGTGTAGCTCTCGGCCAGAACGAATTTCAATTCCGAGGTCTTCTTCGGATTGATCATGACCAGGCGGTCATAGGTGTTGGCCATGTATTCCGACGAGCTGAATTCGTAAATCTCGGCCGGATCGAGCGAGATCGTGTCGTCGATGACATAGGCCATCACCAAGGTGTCCTTGGGTGTGGCGGCCTGCGCCGGGCCGGCCGAGAGGGCCACGGCTCCGAGCGTCAAACTCAATGCGGCAAGTGCCGATCTT